>NZ_SDLD01000007.1:0-85407 GCF_013096875.1 Geobacillus sp. DSP4a
ACTATATTATACTATATTTTACTGAATCTATCCTATTTTCAGCAAAATATAGTTAAGGCGATTCATCTCCCACTTACTCCGCTTCGCTTCGTTGAAGTGGGAGTCTTCTCGCCTAATTAAGATAAAATGACCCCTGTAATGGGAGCGCCGCCTTCAAGGGGTATTCCTTCTTTTGGCAAATCCACTTCAAACGGATAGCCTTTCTTCTGATTGGTGATGGGACAAACAACTGCAAATCCTGTTGCTTGATTGAATTTTTGTGGAGATAAAACAAGAGCAATTCTTCTTCCTGCTTGTTCATGGCCAGCTTGTGGATGGAAGTTCAACACAACGAAATCTCCTCTTTCCGGCGCGTCTGCGGCCATTAGATCCACTCACGCCCTTCTACCCCAAAATCGATCTCCTTATGTCGATTTTCAGGGGTAATTTGTGAGAGTAGCTCTTCCAATGTGTATTTCTTCCGTGCTCTTTTCGGCTTTAATGTGATGATTCCTTCGTTTTCAATGACATGTAATTCCATTTCAGAACCTTGTTGAATCCCGATTTGGTCAGCCGCGTCTTTTGGGATGCGGATGCCCAAACTGTTCCCCCACTTTTGCACGATGACAGTAGACATCACATTCTCTCCTTTCTTTTTTACGCTGTTGTTTTGTTTTGAATTCATTGTATCATCTCCGTTCCTAAATGTATCTACACAGTATATACAAAATGATTCAAAATGATTACATGTTTCACCAAAAAAGGAATGAGGGGGCTTTCGTCGTGTTGAGACAGGCCCGCCAGTTGCCGCCAACGGCGATCTATGGTATAGTGAAATTATTGCAATGTCGGTCGTTGGAGGTGTCAAGCATGCATGCCTTGCTTGTGACGCTGCTTGTCATTGTGTCGATCGCGCTGATTGCGGTGGTGTTGTTGCAGTCGGGCCGCAGCGCCGGGCTGTCGGGGGCGATCACTGGCGGCGCCGAGCAACTGTTCGGGAAGCAGAAAGCCCGTGGACTCGATGCGGTGTTTCAGCGCGTGACGGTTGTGTTGGCCGTTTTGTTCTTTGTGTTGGCGATTCTTGTTGTTTATGTCCAACCATCATAAGCAAAAAACGGGGGCGGTCCATAGAATGAAGGGCTGCCCTTTCTATTTCACACCAGAGAGGAAGGAGAACCTATGATGAAAATTGTTCCGCCGAAGCCGTTTTTCTTTGAAGCCGGGGAGCGGGCGGTGCTGCTGTTGCATGGGTTTACCGGCAATTCCGCTGATGTTCGGATGCTCGGGCGTTTTTTAGAATCCAAAGGCTATACGTGCCATGCGCCGATTTACAAAGGACACGGCGTGCCGCCTGAGGAGCTCGTCCACACCGGGCCGGATGACTGGTGGCAAGATGTCATGAACGGCTACGAGTTTTTGAAAAACAAGGGCTACGAAAAAATCGCCGTCGCCGGACTGTCGCTTGGAGGCGTATTTTCATTGAAATTAGGTTACACTGTACCTATAGAGGGCATTGTGACGATGTGCGCGCCGATGTACATCAAAAGCGAGGAAACGATGTACGAAGGCGTGCTCGAGTATGCGCGCGAGTATAAAAAGCGGGAAGGAAAATCAGAGGAGCAGATCGAACAGGAGATGGAGAAGTTCAAGCAGACGCCGATGAAGACGTTAAAGGCGCTGCAGGAGCTGATCGCCGATGTGCGTGACCATCTTGATTTGATTTATGCCCCGACGTTTGTTGTGCAGGCGCGCCATGATGAGATGATCAACCCGGACAGCGCGAACATCATTTATAACGAAATTGAATCGCCGGTCAAACAAATCAAGTGGTATGAGCAATCAGGCCATGTGATTACGCTTGATCAAGAAAAAGATCAGCTGCATGAAGATATTTATGCATTTCTTGAATCGTTAGATTGGTAATGGAGAAAGGAGGGGATGGACAATGGATCATGTGTTGGCCGAACGCATCTTAACGTTTATGCGCGATGAGGCGTATAAGCCGCTGACGGTCGAAGAGTTGGAAGAAGCGTTTGGCATCGAGGATGCCGATGGATTCAAGGAGTTTGTCAAAACGCTTGTCGCCCTGGAAGAGGAAGGACTCATCGTCCGGACGCGCAGCAACCGCTACGGCGTGCCCGAGCGGATGAATCTCGTGCGCGGCAAGGTGATTGGCCACCCGAAAGGATTCGCGTTTGTCACACCGGAGGAGCCGGGACTGGATGATATTTTCATCCCGCCGTCCGAATTGAAAAACGCGATGCATGGCGACACCGTGCTTGTGCGCGTCCAGGCCGATTCATCGGGGGCGCGCCGTGAAGGGACGATCGTCCGCATTGTGGAGCGCGGGGTGAAAGAAGTCGTCGGCACGTACACCGAAAGCAAATATTTCGGCTTTGTCATCCCGGATGACAAGCGGATCGTCAACGACATTTTCATTCCGAAACACGCCGCGAACGGTGCGGTCGAAGGGCATAAAGTCGTCGCCCGGCTCACCTCGTATCCAGAAGGACGGATGAGCGCTGAAGGGGAAGTCGTCCGAATTCTCGGCCATAAAAACGACCCGGGCGTCGACATTTTGGCGATCATCTATAAGCATGGGCTGCCGCTTCAATTTCCCGATGACGTCATCGAGCATGCGAACCGTGTGCCCGATGTGATTACCGAGCAAGATTTGGAAGGGCGGCGCGATTTGCGCGGCGAGATGATCGTCACCATTGACGGCGAGGATGCGAAAGACTTAGACGATGCGGTGACGGTGACGAAGCTGGAAAACGGCAACTATAAGCTCGGCGTCCACATCGCCGACGTGAGCCATTACGTCGAAGAAGGCTCGCCGATCGACCGCGAGGCGTATGAGCGCGGCACGAGCGTCTATTTGGTCGACCGCGTCATCCCGATGATTCCGCACCGGCTGTCCAACGGCATTTGTTCGCTCAACCCGAAAGTCGACCGGCTGACGCTGTCGTGCGAGATGGAGATCACCCCGCAAGGCGAAGTCGTCCGCCATGACATTTTCCAAAGCGTCATCCGCACGACAGAGCGGATGACGTATTCCGATGTCAATAAAATTTTGGTGGACAAAGACGAAGCCTTGCGGGAAAAATACGCGCCGCTTGTGCCGATGTTTGAGCTGATGGCTGAGCTCGCCGACATTTTGCGCACGAAGCGGATGAAGCGCGGGGCGATCGATTTTGATTTCAAAGAAGCGAAAGTGCTCGTCGATGAAAACGGCAAGCCGTACGATGTCGTCTTGCGCGAGCGGTCGGTCGCCGAGCGGTTGATTGAAGAGTTTATGTTGGCGGCGAACGAAACGGTCGCTGAGCATTTCCATTGGCTGAACGTACCGTTTATGTACCGCGTCCATGAGGATCCAAAGCCGGAAAAACTGCAACGTTTCTTGGAGTTCATCACGAACTTCGGCTATGTCGTGAAAGGAACGGGCAACCAAATCCATCCGCGCGCTTTGCAACAAATTCTCGAAGCGGTGCGCGGCGAGCCGGAAGAAATGGTGATCTCCACCGTCATGCTTCGGTCGATGAAGCAAGCGCGCTATGACGCCGAGAGCCTCGGCCATTATGGGCTGTCGACTGAGTTTTACACCCATTTTACGTCGCCGATCCGCCGCTATCCGGACTTGATCGTCCACCGGCTCATCCGGACCTACTTGATCAACGGGCAGATGGATCCGGAGACGCAGCGAAAATGGGCGGAAAAGCTGCCGGAGATTGCCGAGCATGCATCCAACATGGAGCGGCGCGCCGTCGAGGCCGAGCGGGAGACGGACGATCTGAAGAAAACCGAGTTTATGGAAGACAAAATCGGGATGGAGTTTGACGGCATTATCAGCTCGGTGACGAACTTCGGCTTGTTCGTTGAGCTGCCGAACACGATCGAAGGCCTGGTGCACGTCAGCTACTTAACCGACGACTATTACCGCTATGACGAGCGCAGTTATGCGATGATCGGCGAGCGGACGGGAAAAATGTACCGCATCGGCGATGAAATCACCGTCCGTGTCATCAACGTCAACAAAGACGAACGGATCGTTGATTTTGAAGTCGTCGGCATGAAAGGACGCCGCCCGCCGAAGGCAAAAGCCGCGCCGGTCGTTATTGAAGGAAAAAAACAAAAGAACGGCAAGCCGAAAGCAGAGGCAAAAGGAAAAACCGGTGCGGGCCGCGCCGCGAAAGCAAAAAAGAAGAAAAAGAAAAAACGGTGAGGAAAAGCCGAACGGGCGGCTTTTCCTTCCTTTTCGTTTTTGGTAAAATAAGAAACGCCGATGAGGAGGGGGAAAACGGATGCCGAAAGGCGAAGGAAAAGTGATCGCCCAAAACAAAAAAGCGCACCACGACTATTTCATCGAAGAAACGTATGAAGCCGGCCTCGTTTTGCAAGGGACGGAAATCAAATCGATCCGCAACGGCCGGGTGAACTTGAAAGATTCGTTCGCCAAAGTGGAAAAAGGGGAAGTGTTTCTCCATAACATGCATATCAGCCCGTACGAACAAGGCAACCGCTACAACCACGACCCGCTGCGGACGAGAAAGCTTTTGCTGCACCGGCGCGAAATCAACAAGCTGATCGGCTATACGAAAGAGCAAGGGTATACGCTCGTGCCGCTGAAATTGTATATTAAAAATGGCTTTGCCAAAGTGGAGCTTGGAGTGGCCAAAGGGAAGAAAAAATACGACAAACGGGAAGACATGAAGCGGAAAGAAGCGCAGCGCGAAATCGAGCGGGCGTTCCGCGAGCGGCAAAAGCTGTAGAGAGGCAAGCCGCCGAGCGGGCATTTGTCGAGGGCGGGAGCCTGAAACATCGGGCTTTTGGCGGGCATTGCCGGTTTGGGAACGGCGGAGGGGTGTTTGGTTCATCGCGGCAAGCGGGGGCATTTCTTGCGTCGCCGTGTACGGAAAATAGGATGGGCTGATTTTTCTTGGCAAGTGCCAAGAAGCCGTGTTCTCAATCATCCGGCACAACATTCGGAGAAGAGCCTGTTTTTTGGCGAGATTGAAAACATTCCCATTGAAAATGCACCGCGTCATGGTATAATAAAAAGTGCAACAGCCAGTTATCCATCGCTTACGCTATTCCGATCTTTCTTCGCCACCGCGGGGACGATCCGGATTCGACAGGGGTAGGTCGAGCTTAAGCGGCGAGCCGAGGGGGACGTCCTCGTAAAAACGTCACCTAAAGATAACTGGCAAACAAAACTACGCTTTAGCTGCCTAATTGCTGCAGCTAGCTCCTCCCGCCATCGCCCGCGTGGCGTTCGAGGGGCTCATATGAAGCGGGCTACGCCCAAATCCGCCGCCTGAGGATGAGGGAAGAGACGAACCAGGCTAGCCGCCGGGAGGCCTGTCGGTAGGCGGAACGGACGGCGAAGCGAAATATACCGACTACGCTCGTAGATGCTTAAGTGGCGATGCCTCTGGACGTGGGTTCGACTCCCACCGTCTCCATTTCCGATATCCGAACGGTTCGGACGAGAAACTGTGAAACCCTTGATACGACTGCATTTGCAGTCGTTTTTCATTTTTTGGGAATCCCCAAAAAACGATAGAATACGAAAAAATTTTGCACGAATTTTGCACCGCGTTTTTACCTTGCATTGTATACCGAGTTCGACAGTGACTAAGTAAACAAAATGCCTCTCATCCCTTGATGCCAAAGGGACAAGAGGCATTTGGGTATCCTTCCAGCGTGTATCTAGGCGCGAGGATGGATGCCTAGAATCTTCGGAGGCGGCCTCAGCTCTAGCGCCGCCAAGAGTTGCACTTGTCTATTCTAACCAAGGAATCGAGTCCATGTCGCCTTTTTTTGTTTGGATGTAAATTTATGTTAGTGAATTTGCTCATCTACAGATGATTAAAGGATTCGTTGTTTTTGAAGATGTAACATATTTTGAAACAGATTGCGTTAAAGACTTTGATGCTGATGAAATATTGGAAGTAGTGCTTATTTCCGCCACTCAATCGCTTGAAAAAGTTAAAATAGTAACCGACGGGGTGAACATCATCATGATTGAGGCGGGGAATGTAGAGTGGCACTCACTTTGAGCGCAATGCTTAAGGGTAATTCTTACAATGCGCGCATACCGTTGGCAGCGGTCTGGGTGACGTGCAGTCGCTCGGGAGAAAGGTGTTTCATGGCGGTCCCTCCTTCTTTCATCTTGTTCTGCAGCGATGATGGGCCCATAATATGAATATGCGCCTCGTTTGTTCATGATGAATGGATTCGTGATCGGGAAAAAGAGGTGAACTACCCCCACTTAATTTTCTAGCGAAAATTTGAAGTGGGGGCTTCCAAAGAAGTTTGACTGCTTCAAGCAATCCTTATTCTTTGAGGCGTGTCCACTTCGCCGCTAGAGCATAAGACACTCAGGTCTACAGCTTTACTTTTCTTTAAGATGTTTAATGCGCCATTGACATCAGCATTAATTAGTTTGCCAGACTTTGTTCGATACAAGCCGCGCTTAATACGTTTGCCGCTGAACTTATATTCTTTTGGATTGTCGGCATTATATTCAGGAATCTCATCGCCGTCAAAAAAGCTGGCTTGAGACGTATAGGATTCTTCCTGTTTCAAGAATTCAATGCCGTAAAATTCACAAAGATATTCTAGTTTTTCTTTTATGTTACCGAGAGGAATATTGACAAAGTTTTGATTTGTCTTTTTTCCTAGATTCATATTGCGTTGCCATGTTTCCGCATAGCCAATGACAAGTTTGCCAATTTGATTTTCAATACAGTAGTTAATGATGTAACGGCAAGTCTTGTTGATATAATCATTCACTTTATTATTGCGATTCATAGCAAGCAAAGCCTGTTTACGAGTGGTGCCTTTGATTTTTTGCTTATCTTTTATGCTTTGAAGTCTGGCATTTTCTTTGTTAAACCATTGATTTATACTTTTTAATCTCCGCCCATCAATGATGAATGATCTGCCGTCTGATGTGACACAAGTGGCAAAATTGTTTAATCCTAAATCAATGGCCAGTGCTTTTTGGTCATTTAATTCTCTTTGATCTTCAGGCATTTCATATTTGTACTGAATCTCAAAGAACCTGGCATGATGCTTAGGAATGATTTCAATCTGCTTAATCTTTTTGTCCAGTAACACAGGCGGAATCGTTATCGTGATAGGCTTATGAGTCTTTTTAAATAGGCGAGAATACGGTATCGTGAATTTGTTGCCGTCTATACGAATTTGACCAATGATTAGTGAATGAAAGCCATCTTTTTTAAGATATTTTGGGATACTGATAGCCTTGTAGTCATATTTGCCTTGTTTGGCTAGACTGATCAAGCCAAAGAAAGATTTAAAAGCCTCATTAACCTTTTTTAAAATTTGCTGTGCCATGTTGCTGTTCAACAGCTTATAGTTTTCGTTCGTTTTTGCAAGATGATAGTTTTTCTCATAATTAAGAAATTCCTTGTGTTCAAAATAGTATTGTCTGACATTGTACAATCCGACGTTGTACATGTTCTTGGCAATATGGCACAGTTCTCGAAGAGTCAAGTATTCTTCTTTGGTCAAACCATTTAGCTGTTGTTTGATACAAAAATACATGTTTTCACCTCCCATCTAACTATATTATACTATATTTTACTGAATCTATCCTATTTTCAGCAAAATATAGTTAAGGCGATTCCTCTCCCACTTACTCCGCTTCGCTTCGTTGAAGTGGGAGTCTTCTCGCCTAATTAAGATAAAAAAAGAAGGCCGAACGAGCGAATCTTTCGCTTCGTTCGGCCGAGCGATCGGCGCCTGTTAGTCGATTGCGGCGGATGGCTCTTTGTCCGCCGCTGCTTCATGATGAGCAGCAGGAGCGTCGGCTTCAGCCCATTGCGGGCGCCAGGCGATGCAAAGCGCCCCGCCGATGATGCCGAGAATCGTGCCGACTAAGAAGCCGCCCAAGGCGCCCATGATCGACAGAATGGCACTGAACATACCGATGATGCCGAGCAAGGTGGATAGCCGCGGCATGGCGTAGGAAAGAATCCCCATCAACATGACCATGCCGCCAAGGAAAAAGCCGGCGAACACCATGCTTCCGGGAACGAGAGAAATTTCGTATAGCTGCATCGGAACCCATAAAATCACAAGGCTTGATAACAAGAGAAACGTCGCTCCCCAAAACGGGCGGCGTTTCCGCCAGCGACCGAACGCCTGCCAGCTGGAACGAATGATGCCCAATGTCCCTCATCCTTACCGAGAATTAGTTGAGTTTTTCAAAGTACACTTTCATGCCCGGCAGCGATACTTTTTGCTGGAACAAGTAGACGGTTTTGATATCACCGTTTTCGATCGTAATGCTGTCGGCTCCTTGTGTGAATTCTTTGGCCGCTTTCTCGACTGGGTTGCTCGTATCGCCGACATAGCTTTCTTTCATCGTCAAGCTGCCGAAGGAGATGTTGCCGTTGATTTGCGTCGCTTTTTGCACGAGGCCGTCAATCGAGACCGGTTGGCTCGCCACAATGACGACGCGAATGCCCAAGGCCGGGAAGTCTTTCGAAATCCGAAGACCTTGAATCGTCGCTTTATCCATTTCATTGACGAAGACCGGCGTCTGCGGCGCATTGCCTGCTTCCGCCACGCCGCCGTACATTTTAAACCCGCTGCCATTCAGTTTGTCAAATTGAACGGTAAATTCGCCGACCCCGCTGATTGGTACGGCATAGGCGACGCCTGTCAGCCCGAAGGCGGACAACATAAGAGTGAGGGCAAAAAATCCTCCGAGCAAGGCGAGAAGCAACGGTTTTTTCGCCGTGTGCCCTCCTACAATCAGTGATTGGCTGGCCATATTCATGAACATTCTCCTCCCCTTCACATAAATTGAAAGCGCTTTAAATATAGATTTAATTAAATATTAAAATAATTCAAATAAAATAAAATCCCTACATTTGTAGGGTTTTTTCCCGTCTTCGTCGCAGAGGGGAGAAGGAATCAACGCACGCGTTGCGAAAATACAATAGTGAGGGAACACGGTCGACCAAAAAAGGGGGGCGTTGCCTTGTCAACAGAATTGCACAATCATTTGTTTCGACTGCTGAGAGAGGCTTCGGATATTTTGCGGCAGTATGAAAGGGAAGTGAACCGGGAATGGAAGCGGATCGGCGAAGCGCTTGGCAAGCGGAATGCGCGGGTTCAAGAGGTGTTTTCGACGCTGTGCGCATTCGTTCAGGCAAGATTGCTCCCGTACGGGGGTGAACATCCAGCGAATGGGCAGCTCGAACGCATTGCGGCGTTTCATCCGGAGATGGTCATATTTTCCCTGAATTTAATGGAAAATACGGTTCATCAAGTGTTGAAGGCGCATGCGTCAGCGGCTGCTGCGCTGCACCCAGCCGTGCGGTATTTGTTTTTTAAATGGAATGAATGGTTGTTGTATGAAGTGAATGAACAATCATTCAAACCCAGTAGCGATTCCGCGTGGAAAAAAGAATCCTTGTGGAAAGACGCCGTCATTTTGTTTAACGAATGGATTTTGCGGGCGCAGACGTTTGAGGAATCGGCGGCGCATATTTGTTTTGGTTTTTCTTATTTTCTTCCTTTCACCCGCTGCGCTCTGTTTCAATTTGTCAATCAGGAGAGCACAGCCATCGGCCTGCACGGGTATGGCGTGGACAACGGGCAAATTCAGCGCTTGCGCGTGGAATTGGACAGCATTCCGATGTTGAAAGAAAGTGTGGGGAAATTGAAAGCGGAAGTGCATGAGTTTCGCCATTTTCGTCCGATTTATGTGCCGAGGGCGAGCGAACAGTTTCCGCGCCTGTATGTGGACCTGTTCGGTTTGGCCTCGCTGGTGATCGTTCCGGTGTATGTGCCGACGGAAGGGCGGATGATTGGAGGCGTCGTTCTCGACCGCGGACCGGGCCGCTTCTTTGCCGTTGACCGCCGCCTGTTTCCCGCGCTGATGAAATTTGGCCAAAGCGCGGGGGAATTGTTGTTGAAATTGATCGAAGCGCCGGCGAGAAAAAAGGATGAGGGAGAGCATGAGCCGCTGTCGCCGCGGGAAATCGAGGTGTTGAAGCTGCTCGCTGATGGGGCATCGACATCAGAAGCAGCTGAACAGCTGTATTTAAGCGAATTTACAGTGCGCGACTATATTTCGAGCGCCTTAAGGAAGCTTCGCGCCAAAAATCGTACGGAAGCGGTGGCAAAAGCGCTGCGTCTTGGGTTGATTGGATGACGAGGCGGACTGGTCTGTCCGGCCGTTTCATTTCACACCATTTTCGCCGATTGCTCACCGTTTTTTGGCTGTTTGATCGTTTTGTGGTGCAAAAGATTCCGAGCGTTCGCCGCTTTCTCGCGGCGTAAACATCTTTGGAAGTGGCTTGAATGTCCTTGAGCATCAGGCCGCTTTCTTTTCTCGACGTTGGGTTTTTTTGTCATTGTTCTGCATGGGGCGGCATATGGATAAAAAGGGAATCTTCTTCAGCACATCAAAAGGGAGGAAATGAGAATGAACCAGCCCTACGTGCCCCATGCTTCGTCACCGCAGCTCATTGCCCTGGTTGACCCGTATGTGTACCACGCTTTCCAAGCTTTGAACGGCAAAGAAGTGGTAGTGGAAACCGTCCGCGGTTCGATCCAAGGAACGGTGAGGGATGTGAAGCCAGACCATATCGTCATCTCAGCGCATCAGGCGGTTTATTACATCCGCTTGGCGCAAGTGGTGTCTGTTCGCCTCAGCAATTAATGGAAAAGGAGGAAAAGAGTCGTGGTATTTCAGCGGATCGACCGGCTGGCGATTGAATTGCCGAAGCCCAAATACGCGGACCCCAATGCGGCTGCCGCTGTCCAGGAGCTGCTTGGCGGCCGTTTCGGAGAAATGTCGACGTTAAACAATTATTTGTTTCAGTCATTCAATTTTCGGCAAAAAAAGAAGCTGCGCCCGTTTTACGAGTTGGTGGCGAGCATCACCGCCGAAGAGTTTGGCCATGTGGAGCTCGTGTCCAATGCGATCAACCTTTGCTTGACCGGCTCCACCCATCCAGGTGATCCGGATACAGCGCCGATGAAGGATGCGAAAGACAAGCGCAATACGTATCATTTTATCGCGACGGCGCAGACGGCGTTTCCCGGCGATTCGATGGGGAAGGCGTGGACGGGGGAGTACGTGTTCAACAGCGGCAACTTGATTTTGGATTTGCTTCACAACTTTTTCCTGGAATGCGGAGCGCGCACGCATAAAATGCGCGTCTATGAAATGACGGACCACCCTACCGCCCGCGAGATGATCGGCTACTTGCTTGTGCGCGGGGGCGTTCATGTTTTGGCGTACGCCAAGGCGTTGGAAGTGGCGACGGGCGTTGATGTGACGAAGCTTCTGCCAATCCCGAACCTCGATAACCGCGTGTTCGATGCGGCGAGAAAGTATGAGGATCAAGGCGTCCACCGCCGTCTTTATACGTTCAGCGATCGCTATTACAAAGAAATCGTCCGCATTTGGAAAGGAACCCATCCAAGCGACGGCCAGCCGCTCGAGGTGGTCGAAGGAGCGCCCCAAGGGGGGGCGATCCCCGATTTGGACGAAGTGCCGGAAGAATTCGCTCCCGGGATTTCGGCCGAAGATTTTTTGGAAATCGCCAAGCGGCTGCAGCGGTCGGCAGGGTTGTGATGAGGCGCCCAACGGCGCCTGATTTTTTTTGGAAAGCCAATAGTAAAAGCACGATTTGACGCAGCCGATCGACAGCGTTCCCGCCGTTCCCTCTTCGATTTCTTTTACTTCCGCTACGGCGTCATCAAGCTGGGCGAGCAGCCGTTTCGCCTTTTCGTAAAACGCTTTGCCTGGTGCGGTGAGCTCCATTTTTTTTGCCTTCCGGTCAAATAAAGGAACGCCGAGCTCTTCTTCGAGCTGCTTCAGCTGCTGGTTGAGCGGCGGCTGGGCGATGTCAACTACCCCCACTTAGCTAACGCTTGAAGTGGGGGCTTGCAACTCCCCAGAAGTACAAGCGGACTTCGTCCTCCTTCCTTGACTTGGGGTTGCATCAGGGCAGGTTGACAACTACCCAACGACGCAGGTCATGCCTGCATCGTTACCGATTCTCTCGGTGTGTCTGTTGGCAGTACTTGGCTTCCACACACAACAGACGGATCTACGCTCGATGTTTTACGGTTACAACGTTTCCTGTAACCAACTCCATACATCGAGTAGCCGTTATTGGAGTGCCTTTATTAAACGGTTTTCTCCACGCCTTTATTCTATCATACACAAAAGAAAAGGGGAACGCGCATTCCTCTCCCACTTACTCCCTTTGGTCGTTGAAGTGGGAGTCTCCTGCGCGAAATAGGATGAAAGTGGCGCAGGAAGAGATTTTCGGACCGGTCATGGCCGTCATGTCTTTCACGAGTGAAGAAGAGGCCATTCGGTTGGCGAACGATGTGAAGTACGGATTGGCGGCGTACGTCTGGACGAACGACATGAAGCGCGGCCACCGCGTCGCCCAGGCGATCGAAAGCGGGATGGCGTGGGTCAATTCACCGAACGTCCGCGATTTGCGCATCCCGTTTGGCGGGACGAAATACAGCGGCATCGGCCGCGAAGGCGGGCATTACAGCTTTGATTTCTATACGGAAGTGCAAGTTGTCCACGTCGCGGTCGGCGATCCGCCAATCCCCGCATTCGGCAAAGGGGAGAAACAGACCGCCTTGTCTGCCGAACAGGCATAATGGCTAGTCAATGTATACGATCTAGTATATGATAAACGTATGGAAACGAAAGCGAAAAACAAAACCCAATTGGCTTACGAGTATATTCTTTCTCGCATTGAAAACGGCGTCTATGGCCCGGGATACCGGGTCGTCATCGACCAAATCGCCCGCGAGCTTGGACTCAGCATCATCCCGGTGCGGGAGGCGATCCGCCAGCTTGAAGCGGAAGGGCTTGTCGAGTTCAAACCGTATACGGGCGCCGTTGTGAGCAACATCAACGAGAAAGAATATATCGAGACGCTGTCGGTGTTGGCTGTGCTGGAAGGCTATGCGACCGCGCTTGGCTCCGCCAATTTGACGAAGGAGGCGATCAACGAGCTTGAGCGGTTGAACGAACGGATGGAGCGGGCGCTTGAAGAGCTGGAGCTGGAACGGTTCAGCGAGCTGAACTATGAATTTCATTCCTTGATTTACGCCCATTGCGGCAACGCCTACCTCGAAGAGCAAATCAAGCAAATTTGGCAGCGGATGAAGCGCATCCGCGCCTACGGCTTCACCTTTGTGCCGCAGCGGGCGAAAGCATCGATCGAAGAACATAGAGAGATCATCCGTCTGTTGCGTGAACAGGCGCCGCCGCATGAAATCGAACAATACGTCCGTCAACACAAAATCAACACCGCCGAAGCGTTTAAGCGGCGGTGCTGATCTTCTTCCGCCGGGTGGAGGCCTGGCGGGAGAATGATGATTTGAAAGCGTTGTCAATGTAAAAGGGGTCAAAAAAAGATGAAAAAAGTCAAATAGGGAAGCTTTGCAAAACTTGAACTTTGCTTCCTTCTGCAACCACGGTTTGGTCGGAAAGTGTGGGGTTTTCCCTGCCGTTCTGCATGATTAATAGAAAAACAGAACTAAGGAAATAATATGTATGGTTGTGAAAATATGTTCGATGCAATATAATCATAAAGGGAAACCGAAAATAGCAAAGGAGATGATGACGATGAAGAAGCGAAAGTGGTTTGCGCGCGCAATGACTGTTCTTTCTCTGTCGCTGTTGCTTGGCGCTTGTGGAAACGGTAACGGCAATGGAGGGACAGAGCAAGAAGGGGCCGATGGGAAGCAAGGCGGCGACGTGAAATTCCTCAGCATTGCCACTGGCGGGACAGGCGGAACGTATTATCCGCTTGGCGGGGCCTTTGCCGATATTATCAAAGATGAAACGGGCATCGACGCCAATGCCATCACTTCGGGGGCATCGGCGGAAAACATGGCGATTTTGGATGCGGGCGATGCGGAAATTGCATTTGCGCAAACTGACATCGCGACATACGCGACGGAAGGAAAATTAATGTTTAAAGAGAAAATTGAAAGCGTGAAAGGGATCGCGACCCTTTACCCGGAAACGATTCAAATTGTCACCACGAAAAAATCGGGCATTCAGTCCGTTGAGGATTTAAAAGGGAAAGTCGTTTCTGTCGGGGAAGCGGGCTCGGGGACGCGGGCAAATGCGGAACAAATTTTGGAAGTTCACGGCATGACGTTTGATGATATTGAAGTGCGCAATTTGTCGTTTGATGATTCCGTCTCCGGCATCCAAGATGGCACGATTGACGCCGCTTTTATTACGGCGGGAACGCCGACAGGAGCGGTAGAAAGCTTGTCAGCGACGGAAGACGTTGTGATTGTGCCGATCGCTGAGGACAAAATCAATGCGCTGATTGAAAAATACCCGTACTATGCGAAAGACGAAGTGCCTCAAGGGACGTATAAGCTAGCGGAAGCGGTTCCGACGGTCGCCGTGCGCGCGATGCTCGTCGCTCGGGCGGATTTGCCGGAAGACACGGTCTACAACGTGACGAAAGCGATTTTTGAAAACTTGGATAAGGTCAAACATGCCAAAGCCCAGCAAATCAAGCTGGAAAATGCGCTGGATGGCATGTCGATCGAGCTTCACCCGGGGGCGAAGAAATACTTTGATGAAAAAGGAGTTAAAGCGGAATAACGGTGTCACGGGAAGGACTGGCCGGGTTCATGGCGCCAGCCCTTCCTTATTTCCGCCGGCCACGAAGGGGGGGGCGGCTGATGCGAAAATGGTTCGCAGCGGTCAGTGCACTTCTGGCGGTTGCAGTCTTCTTCCTTCCTTTCCGCCAGGTGCTGGCGTTTGAAAAGGATGGCCGGGTCGCTGCGTATATCCCGATTTCTCAAGGGGATACGTTCGCAATTCGCTATACGCATTCGATCCACCGTTCAGATGTCGAGGAAACGTATAAGGTGTTGGCTGACGGGACGATTGAACAAATCGCTCTTACCTATGAGGATACGGCGGTCGGGATGCCGGCGAACGCGGCGCCAGGGGAGACATTTACGCTTCGGAATGGAAAATACTATATTACCGGCATGGAGCGCAAATTTCCATCCATCTTGTTGAGCATTGGGCGGGTTGTCGCCAACCATCGCGTCGTTTATGAAGGGAAGATGGTGACATTAAAAACAGTCATCCCTCCCGGCTCCATTGTCCGCATCAAGGTGACACGACTATCATTGGTTCAATGCTGGAAGGGAGTGAACTTGTTTGACTGAGAAGTTTGAACAGCTATCCGCTGAGGAGCAGCAACAATTGCTGGAAAAATATGATCCGGAAGCAGCGACGCGCAAATTGAAAGGGCCGCTTGGCTGGATTGCCTTTTTCGGGCTGCTTTCATTTTCACTCTTTCAGTTATATGCTTCGATTTTTCAAACGCTTCCAAAACAAATTTTATTGTCGATCCATTTAGGGTTTGCCTTGTCGCTTATCTTTTTATTGTTTCCGGCGCGGAAAAAACATCTTCATCGCGCCGACGTCGGCATCGTGAATATCCTTTTGTCGCTGTTGTCGATCGGGGTCGGCGCATATTTGCCGCTGATGCTCGATGACATCGTCCAACGCATCGGCATTATGACGCCGCTTGACTTTACGGTCGGTTTGGTCGCCGTGCTGCTTGTGCTTGAGGCGACGAGGCGGGCGGTCGGGCTGCCGATTACGATCATCGCCTCGCTATTTTTGCTGTATGCGTATTTCGGGCCGTATATGCCGGGATTTTTGGCTCATCGGGGCGTTGATTTGGAAGGGCTCGTCAAAACGATGTTTTTTACGACGGAAGGCATTTTCGGCACGCCGCTGTACGTGTCGGCGACATACATTTTCGTCTTCTTGTTGTTTGGCGCCTTCTTAGTGAAAACGGGTGTCGGGGAGTATTTTAATGACTTGGCGCTCGTTGTCGCCGGGAAGCGAATCGGCGGTCCGGCGAAGGTGGCGGTGTTCTCAAGCGCGCTGCAAGGAACGATCAGCGGCAGCTCGGTGGCGAACGTCGTGACGTCCGGGGCGTTTACGATTCCGATGATGAAACGTCTCGGATATGGAAAAGAGTTTGCCGGCGCTGTGGAGGCGACATCGTCCACCGGCGGCCAGCTCATGCCCCCGGTCATGGGAGCGGCGGCGTTTTTGATGGTGGAGTTTATCGGCGGCATTTCGTATTGGGAGATCGCCAAAGCAGCAGCGATTCCAGCGATTCTATATTTTGCCGGCATTTGGATGATGACGCACTTTGAAGCGAAGCGAATCGGGCTGCGCGGGTTGACAGAGGAAGAAATGCCGAACCGGAAAGAAGTGCTCGGAAAAATCTACTTGCTCGTTCCGATCATCGTTGTCATTTTGCTGCTGATGAGCGGGATGAGCGTGATGCGGGCGGCGCTCTGGTCGATCGTGGCGATCATTGTCGTCAGCGGCTTGAAAAAGGAAACGCGGTTAGGATGGCGTGACATTATCGGCGCTTTGGTTGACGGAGCAAGAAGCGCGCTGTCTGTGGCGGCGGCGACAGCGGCCGCCGGGATTATCGTCGGGGTCGTGACGAAAACCGGCCTTGGCTTAAAAATGGCAAACGGGCTAGTGGACTTATCGAACGGGATTTTGATTTTAACGCTCTTTTTCACGATGTTGACATCGCTCATTCTCGGCATGGGGTCACCAACAACGGCCAACTACGTCATCACTTCGACGATCGCGGCGCCGGCGATCATCGCTTCCGGTGTGCCGGAACTGGCGGCTCATTTGTTCGTCTTTTACTTTGGCATTATTGCCGATATTACGCCGCCGGTGGCGCTTGCGGCGTTTGCGGCGGCCGGCATTTCCGGAGGGAAGCCGCTACGGACCGGGGTGATTGCGTCGAAGCTAGCGATTTCCGCGTTTATCATCCCGTACATGTTCGTGCTTTCACCGGCCTTGCTCATGATTGACACGACCGTTCCGTATTTGATTTGGGTCGTATTCTCGGCATTTATCGGCATGCTCGCCATCAGCGCGGGAATGATCGGCTTTTGGTACCGGAAGCTCAACATTCTTGAACGCGCCATGGCGGTTGTGACAGGATTGCTGCTGATTTATCCAGAAAAAATCAGCGATATCGTTGGATTGGTCTTATTTGCGGCCATGTTTGCCATTCAATATGCAGCCGGAAGACGGGAACGGACGCAGAAAACAGCGTCATAAAAGTCCGATTTGAGCAAACCGAAAGGCAGGCGCTCATCTAGACGAGGCCTGCCTTTTGCTTGCGGTTGCGACGGGGCGGTGACATCCTCTGGCACTTTGAGACAAGCCGGTGCGTTTTGATCTATGGATGCACGTCCGTCATCTTCTTGCGCCTGCCACTGAAGAATAGGAATACTGTCAACAGCAAAGTCGTAGCCGCTTTTTTGTGCATCAAATGGGAACCCGGTTCAGGTGATGAAAAGGAACCGGCCGTGTTTGAGTACGGACATCTCCAACGCGGCAATGGCTGATGGCGCGTCGTCGTTGTTTCCTTGTTTGGTTTTTGCTATGATGGGGATAGATTTGGCTGGCTTTCCGGTCAGCGGCTTGCTTGCAACATGCACCTGAGCGGCTGAGAACTGCCCCCCTAGTGGGCCGGTGATTGAAAACGGCAAATGGAAAAAGGTATTTCTTTCATCCTATTTCGCGCAGGAGACTCCCACTTCAACGACCAAAGGAAGTAAGTGGGAGAGGAATGCGCGTTCCCCCTTTCTTTTGTGTATGATAGAATAAAGGCGTGGAGAAAACCGTTAAATAAAGGCACTCCAATAAACTGCTGCTCGATGTATGGAGTTGGTTGCAGGAAACGTTGCAACCGTAAAACATCGAGCGTAGGTCTGTCTGTTGTGTGTGGAAGCCAAGTACTGCCAACAGACACACCGAGAGAATCGGTAACGATGCAGGCATGACCTGTGTCGTTGGGTAGTCGTCAACCTGCCCCCTGATGCAACCCCAAGTCAAGGAAGGAGGACGAAGTCCGTTTGCACTTCTGGGGAGTGGCAAGCCCCCACTTCAAGCGTTAGCGAAGTGGGGGTAGTTGACTGAGAACGTCTGTTTTTGAGCAATAAAAATCATTGATGGAAGGACATCGCAGTTTTTCACCGGCCTTCCGGGAGCAGCCAATCACAGCTAGATGATGAAAAGGGAAGGATGGGAGAACGTATGGATGACCGCACATTCCGCAACGCGATGGGGAAATTCGCAACCGGCGTGACGGTTGTGACGACCGCGTTTCAAGGGGAAGCGAAAGGAATGACGGCGAACGCGTTTATGTCCGTTTCGCTCGACCCAAAGCTGGTGGTCGTCTCCATTGGCCATAAAGCGCGAATGCATGACATTGTCAAGCAAACGGGGAAATTTGCTGTCAACATTTTGCGGCGTGATCAAGAGGAGTTGTCGCGCTTGTTTGCTGGCCAGCTGAAAGAAGAACGCCCCGTTTCGTTCGATTGGGTGAACGGCCATCCGATTTTGCCGGAGGCGTTGGCGAATATTTTATGCAACGTCCACAGCACGTACGTGGCCGGCGATCATACGCTTTACTTTGGGGAAGTGACCGATATTTTGATGAAAGACGAACCGGGCGACCCGCTCTTGTTTTTTGAAGGGAAGTACCGGAGCATTGGACAATAAGCGCCCTTGGATGGATCGGGGCCGCTATTGTCATGCGGGGACGACGCGACAGACGTTTCAGGCCCGTCATCTTGCATCTCGGCCGTTTCCATGGCGCTATTTAGAAAAGGTGTCCCGCTGTTTGGGACACCTTCGTTGTTATTTTTTCAATACATCGTGATCGACGTACCGTTCGCCGTTCAGCTCGCTGATGACGTTGATGGCGACTTTCGCACCGTCGCCCGCTGTGATGATCGTATGGACGCTGACGCCAGCGACCGTCCCGGCCGCCCAAATGGCCGTCGATGTTCGTCTTGCCGTTGGCGTCGACGTCAAGCACCGTTTTAATGCGCGGCTCCGTACCCGGTTTGGTGCGCAGGACGATTTTTTTCGCTAAATCGGTCGCCAAACCGGTGGCGAAGATGACGTGTTTCGTTTCATAGGATCCAGCTTCTGTTTCGAGACGGAATCCCCCGTCTGTTTTTTGCACATCCGTCACTTGTGCTTCCACCAATTCTGCTCCGAATTTTGCGGCTTGCTTTTTCCCGGTTTCCACCAATTCCGGGCCGCTGATTTGCGGAACACCGTAATGGTTTTCCACCCAAGCGCGCTTGGTCATGCCTTTGTCGCTGTCAAACAACACTGTTTTCTTTCCCGCTTTGGCGGCGAAGATCGCAGCGCTCGCTCCCGCCGGTCCAGCGCCGATGATGGCGATGTCGTACATCGTGACCGCCTCATTGTTTTGAATATTGGCACTATCATTCATTACTTTATCATAAATGGAAAAAGGGTCCAAATGATCTGCTTTTTATTTATAATTGCTATCATTTTATATTTACTTTAAATAATTATGGGCGTATAATAGATACCAAACACGCAGCAAAGGGGAGGAAACGCGTGAATAAACCGGCCGTTTGTGAACAGTGCGGCCAGCCGTTGCGGCGGCTGAAACACTCACTGCTTTGCCAATGCGGGACGAAAATTGTGGTTCAAAAATCATATCGCTAAAAACGATTTCCTGTTTCTGTCGTATTCAACCGGCGAATGGCGCCGGTTTTTTTCTGTCCTCATTTGGGGTGGCGGCGAATATATAAAAGTAAAACCGCATTTTTCACAAGGGTTGGTGCCGCTGATGCACGACAAACGAGATTTGGGCGCCCGCTTGGCCGCTTTTTACCGAGAGATGGCGGAGTGGGTGGGACAAAAGCAGAAGTATTTTCCTCTTCCATCCCATGAAGAGAGCCGGGATCAGTTGCTTGCTTACTTATATATGAGGGAGCATATGCCGTCGGATTTGCATGAAGCGATGGAAGACGCCGGATGGCGGCTTGAGGGGCAAGAGGCTCATCTCATCGACGCGGTCGAACAAGAAAAACGGACTTTTTTCTCAAATAGAGAAGTCTTGCAAAATCAACGCTTCTCTTTCGACCGAAAACAATGGGTTCGGCAAAATTAGTTGTTTTTCACCAACCTTTTAGGGCAGGCAAAACATATTTAGTGCAGCAGGAGCAGTAAGCGTGGATATAGCGGTGAAAGAGGGGGCGGTTCTTTTGGCCCCCTCATTTCTATTTAAATGTAAACCTTTATAAAAATAAGGTTGACAAATAAAAACCATATCCGGCACAATAGAAACAAAGATTGGGAGAGGAGGGGAAACGTGCACATCCGTTCCTTTGTTTGGGCCGCCTTTTTTGCCGCCCTGACAGCGGTCGGCGGGTTCATCAAAATCCCGGTGCCGTATGTGCCGTTTACGCTGCAAATCGCCGCGGTTTACCTGGCTGGCTGTCTGCTTGGCCCCAAAATCGGAGCGCTTAGCCAACTTCTATATGTCTTGATCGGCCTGGCGGGTGCGCCGGTGTTTGCGGAAGGAGGAGGGCTCGGTTATATTTGGAAGCCGACGTTTGGCTATTTGCTTGGCTTCATCGCCGGGGCGTATGTATGTGGTTCGCTTGTCCGCCGTTTTCAATGGACAAGAGCGCGGGACATATGGAAGGCGAATTTGGCGGCCTTATTGACGGTGTATGCGTTTGGCTGCACGTGGCTGTACATAGCGATGAAATGGATCGCCGAGACTCCGCTTTCCATCGGCCAAACGCTATGGTTCGGATTTCTTCTTCCGGTGCCGGGGGATCTCGCGCTTTGCGCTGTTTGTTCGGTCATCGCGGTGCGCGTCTGGCCGCGCGTCCGACCGATCATGATGACTCGAGGGATGGGGGGATAAGAGAATGGGGAAAGCCATTTTCATGACGGGAACAGGAACAGAAATCGGCAAGACGGTGGTGACGTCCATTGTGGCATTGGCGTTGGAGCGGCTTGGGATGAGCGTAAGCGTGTTTAAACCGGTTCAGACTGGACTGGCCGAAGACGGGGTGTCGTTTGCCGAACAATATTGGTATGAACGAGTGGCGAAGCTTTCCGCATCAGAAGGCATGTACTATATGGAGCCGGCGATGTCGCCGCATTTGGCAGCCGCGTTGACCGGTACGTCCATCGAACCGGAGCGGATTGCTGAACGGCTCGAACAGCTGAAACAGCGCTATGATGTCGTGCTCGTCGAAGGAGCGGGCGGGCTGGCTGTTCCGTGGTGCGAGCGCGATGGACGATGGTATATGACGAGCGATTTCGTTCGTGATTATCAGCTGCCGGCGGTTCTTGTGTCGCTCTCAAGCCTTGGGGCGATTCACCACGCGGTGACGACGGCGGCGTATGCCGAGGCGAAAGGCATCCGCTTGCTTGGCCTTGTATTCAATCAGTTTCAAGAGCAGGAGATCATCCACCAAAACAATGTCGAAATGATCGCCGCGTTGCTTCGACTCCCGGTGCTGGCGGTCATGCCGCTCCTTCCTGCTGTATCAAGGAAGGAACTAGAAAACCTGGCCGAACAGTGGATCGAACAAGGAAAGGCGAAACAATGGCTGGAGGTGCTTAGCGTTGGCGTATAGCTACGAGCAATTGGAACAGTGGGACAAGCAGTGCGTCTGGCATCCGTTCACGCAAATGAAACAGTATGCGAAAGAACGTCCGCTGATCATTGAACGCGGGCAAGGAAGCTATTTGTACGATGTCGACGGCAACCGGTACCTAGACGGCTATGCGTCGCTATGGGTCAATGTCCACGGCCATAACGACCCGGAGCTGAATGCGGCGCTTCGCGAGCAATTGGAGAAAATTGCCCATTCGACATTGCTCGGTTCGGCGAATGTGCCGTCGATTTTGTTGGCCAAACGGCTGCTTGAATATTGGCCGCACATGTCAAAAGTGTTTTATTCCGACACCGGGGCGGCGGCGGTGGAAATCGCGCTCAAGATCGCCTATCAGTATTGGAAAAATATCGATCCGGTTCGATATGCGAAGAAGAACAAATTTGTCTCGTTGAAGGAAGCATACCACGGCGATACGGTCGGGGCGGTGAGCGTTGGCGGCATGGAAACGTTCCACCGTATTTTTGCGCCGCTTTTGTTTGAGCGGATCGAAGTGCCGTCGCCGTACGTGTATCGCATGGAGGAATACGGAAGCGAGCCGGAGATCGTCGACTATTGTTTGCGCGAGCTGGAACGGGTGCTTGAAAAGCAGCACGAGCACATTGCCGGCGTGATCGTGGAACCGCTTGTGCAAGGAGCGGCGGGGATCATCGTCCATCCGCGCGGATTTTTAAAAGGAGTGGAACGGCTTTGCCGGCAATATGGGGTGCTCTTCATTTGCGACGAGGTCGCCGTCGGCTTTGGCCGCACGGGCACGATGTTCGCTTGTGAGCAGGAAGAGGTGAAGCCGGATCTTGTCTGCCTTGGGAAAGGGATCACCGGCGGGTACTTGCCGCTGGCGGCCACGCTCGTTACCGAAGACGTGTATGCGGCGTTTCTCGGCGATGTGGACGAAGACAAAACGTTTTACCACGGCCATACGTACACGGGGAACCAGCTCACTTGTTCCGTTGCGCTGAAAAACATGGAGCTCATCGAAACGCGCGGCCTGCTTGATGATGTTCGACGAAAGGCGCGCCGACTGGCCGAATGGCTTGAGCGGTTGTATGACATTCCAATTGTTGGCGACATCCGGCAAAAAGGCTTGATGTGCGGCATTGAAATCGTGAAAGACCGAAGAACGAAAGAAGTGTTTCCGCGCGCGGCCATGGTGGAGCACCGGATCATCCTTGAGGCGCGCCGGAGGGGGCTTGTCATCCGCCCGCTCGGCCCGGTGTTGACATTCATTCCGGTTCTCTCCATGAGCGAAGACGAAATGGCCGAGGCGGTGCGCATTTTGTTTGATTCGATCGCCTGTTTGTACAATCAAGTGCAGGCGGAGCTTGTATAAGCGGGAGGCGGCGGACAGCCGCCTGTTTTTGGTTTTGTGCAGATGGGAAAGCGAGGCAAAAGATTTTTTTGAGTGCAAAGACCTTGAAGAAACAAGCTTCCTTTGCATTCGCGCATCAATATTGGGGAGAAATCGCTGTTTTTCACCAGCCTTCTAGGTACTGGCCTAAGCAGCGGGCGTTTTTTCTGCATACAGTGGGACTAAAGCAAGCGGAAGGAGGAAAGCAAGATGAGCCATCTCCAAGCAGCGGATGAACGCATTTGGCGGCCGTGGGGCTTTTGGTTTTGGCGGCCGCGCCCATTTTTCTTCGGCGCTCCGTTTTTTGGCGGCTTTTTAGGCGGTTTGCTCGGGAGCGCATTAGTTCCGCTGTTTTTCTATCCGTGGTGGTATGGCCCCATTTGGTGGTGAGAAACCGGCAAGGGTTGGGCGGACGACCCACCCTCTTTTCTTGTTTGTTGCATATGAATACAGTGTAGCATTCTAGCTTTGGGGAAAGGAGAAGGAACGATGCCATTTCCAGGATTGTTGTTTGGCGCCCCATTTGTCGGCGGCTTCTTGGGCGGACTGCTCGGCGGCGCGTTAGCTCCGCGTCCGTTTTACCCGTATCCGCCGTATCCGCCGTATCCGCCGTATCCAGGCTGGTGGTATTGATCGTCTATTCATGAAAGAATAAGCATCCCTGTGGAACAAGAAGGGGTGCTTATTCAATGATCTCGGTGTCGCGGATGCGGACGTCGGCTGTTTGCAGCATGTTCCACACGGATTCGGATGGCGCTGCCATCCCTTTCTCCCCTTTCTGCACCCGGTCTTCTTAACGGATTGAGAAAGAGGATGTCCTTTTGCTGTTCGGACATCCTCTCGCTTTGTTATTGCATGACATTCCCTTGATAAGGGAGCTGATTCGTATACCCTTGGAACTGCTGGTACATTTGCTGAAGCTTTTGCGGATCGGCGGCTTCAAGTTTGTACCAGCCTTTTTTGAACATCAAGTTATACAGTTCGCGCTGGCAGTTTTGTGTTTCTGTGAAAATGTTCATCATTTCTTGATATAACGGTTGGTTGCTCGCCTCATGCAAGTACACGCTGTATGCCGACGTCATGTATTTTTCTGTTGTCAACATGTCGTTCAAAAAATCGCGTTCGTTCATTTGCGGCGTTTTCGGCACTTGCGTCTCTGGATTTTGCACTTGTTTTTGGTTCATCGGGCGTCCCTCCTTTCACATCACCGGCGGCTGCGGCGGGTTTTGCAAATGACGCAAAATCATGTTGTAATGGCGCTGATGCATTTGCCCGGCGCGCTCGATCGCCTGCACCACCTCGGGGTCCCGGCATTGCGCGGCGAAAAAGTGCGCCTTTTTCGCCGCGAGCAAGTTCCACGACATCATATCGGAAAAATACATGGCGTCTTTTGATGACACCATTTGCGGCGGCTCGGGCATCGCGGTCTGCGGGTTCATTTGCGGTTGTTGCTGCATCGCGTTTCGCTCCTTTCATGGTTTGTTCGCTTGTAGATTGTGCAGTGAGTGGGAAATTATTCACATATAAAAGATAAACCGTGCGGAAAAAACATATTCAATCGGGCTGAAACATGGTACAATAAGGATGATGAATGCGTTTCCATACAAGGAGGCTTGCAACAGTGGAACAGCTGATGCGCGACTTTTTTTTGTTCTTGTCCAAAAATAAGACGTTGACCCGGTTGGCGAAGCGATACGGCCTCCGCTTCGGCGCGTCAAGGTTTGTCGCCGGCGAAACGATTGAGGAAGCGGTGCATGTCATCCGCCGGCTGAACGAAAAAGGGCTGGCCGTGACGGTCGACTACTTGGGAGAGTTTGTCGATAACGAGCAAGAAGCGAACGAGATGGCGAACCATTGCCTAGAGGCGATCGACGCGATCAGCCGCGAGAAGCTGAATTCGCAACTGTCGCTGAAAATGACGTCGATGGGGCTTGACATTTCCGATGATCTTGTCATGCGCAACATGCGCCGCATTTTGGATGCGGCGAAAGAGCGCGGCGTGTTCGTGACGATCGACATGGAAGACTATTCACGCTGCCAAAAGACGCTCGACATTTTTAAAACGTTGAAAAAAGAGTACGATAACGTCGGAACGGTCCTGCAGGCGTATTTGTACCGGACGGAGCAAGACATTGAAGATCTGAAGCCGTACCGCCCGAACTTGCGGCTCGTCAAAGGGGCGTACAAAGAGCCGCCGGAAGTGGCGTTTCCGGACAAAAAAGATGTGGACGAAAACTTTAAAAAGATCATCAAGCAGCATATGCTAAACGGCAACTACACGGCGGTGGCGACGCATGACGACGCCATCATTGAATATACGAAGCAGCTCGTCAAGGAATACAATATCCCGAACAGCCAGTTTGAATTTCAAATGTTGTACGGCATTCGTCCGGAGCGCCAGGTCGAGCTGGCGCGCGAAGGGTATACGATGCGCGTGTACGTGCCGTACGGCACCGATTGGTACGGCTATTTTATGCGCCGGCTCGCCGAGCGCCCGGCCAACGTGGCGTTCGTCGTCAAAGGCATGTTCCGTAAGTGACGCCCATCGCCCGGCAGCGCGAAAGTCAAGCAGGCAAAAAGGGGACGGACGCCCTTAGGCGTTCAGTCCCCTTGCATGTTGTGCTTTTTGTACTGCTGATTTTGGCTCGTCCGCTTGCCGCCGCCGTCGGCTTCGACCGTCGGGCCGGCGTTTCCTTTCACGCTCGCCGCGCTGACGCCGCGTTCAGACGGATTTTTTTTCAGCCGGGCCATCGTCTTCACCTCCTGGTTGTTAGTATGGATTGAAAGAACGGCGGCGATGTGAAAAAAATGTGCGCAAATATATTGCGAAAATTACCAACATACTATATATTGAATATAGAGAACGTTTTCACGGCTATTTTTTTCGCCGAAAAATGAATGATGATTCATTCAATGGTGTGAGGGGGAACCGAAATGGCAAAACGCATTCGGCGCGCTGCGGTGCTTGGGTCCGGCGTCATGGGTTCGGGCATTGCCGCCCATTTGGCGAACGTCGGCATTCCGACGCTGCTGTTGGATATCGTGCCGCGGGAATTGACGAAAGAGGAAGAAGCAAAAGGTTGGACGCTCGAGCATAAACAAGTGCGCAACCGCCTCGCCAATCAGGCGCTGGAGCGGATGAAAAAGCAAAAGCCGGCGCCGCTGATGGCTCAAGACAATCTGGCGCTCATTGAAACCGGCAACTTTGAAGACGATTTCCATCGGCTGGCGGATGTTGATTGGATCATTGAAGTCGTCGTCGAAAACTTGGATGTCAAACGAAGCGTTTTCGCCCGCGTTGACGAGGTGCGGACGCCGGGGACGATCGTCAGCTCGAACACATCCGGCATCTCGATCGCCGCGATGGCGGAGGGGCGTTCGGATGATTTCAAAAAACACTTTTTAGGCACGCATTTCTTCAATCCGCCGCGCTATTTGAAGCTGCTTGAAATCATCCCGACGGAGCATACCGATCCGGATGTGGTCGCCTATATGAAAACGTTCGCCGAAGACGTGCTCGGCAAAGGCGTCGTGATGGCGAAAGATACGCCGAACTTCATCGCCAACCGGATCGGCACGTATGGCTTGCTTGTCACTGTCCGCGAGATGATGCAAGGGGGCTACAGCGTCGGCGAGGTTGATTCGGTGACGGGGCCGCTCATCGGCCGGCCGAAAAGCGCGACGTTCCGCACGCTTGACGTCGTCGGACTCGATACGTTCGTGCATGTCGCCAACAATGTGTATGAAAACGTCGAAGGGGAAGAAAAAGAGGCGTTCCGCGTGCCGGAGTTTATGAACACGATGCTTGAAAACGGCTGGCTCGGCAGCAAATCTGGACAAGGGTTTTTCCTCAAGCAAGGAAAAGACATTCTCGAGCTGAACTACGTCACGATGCAATACGAGCCGCGCAAAAAGCTCGTCACCCCGGCGGTGGAAATGGCGAAGCAGGCGAAAGGAACGGCCGCCAAGTTGCAAACGCTCGTCTATGCGGACGGCGACCGCGCGGGAACGCTCCTTTGGAACATCATCGCACCGACGTTGCTGTACACCGCCCGCCTTGTCGGGGAGATCGCTGACGACATCGTGGCGATCGACCGGGCGATGAAGTGGGGGTTCGGCTGGGAGCAAGGCCCGTTTGAACTGTGGGATGCGATCGGCCTCGAGAAGTCGGTGCGGAAAATGCAGGCGGAAGGGCGTGACATCCCGTCGTGGATCACGGACATGCTCGCCGACGGAGCCACATCGTTCTATAAAACGGAAAACGGCCGGCTGTTCTATTATGCGCCGGGCGGGTATAAACCAGTAGAAGAAAGCGAAAAAGTCATCCACATCCGCCGGCTGAAGGAACAGCGGGGCGTCATCAAGAAAAATGCGGGTGCAAGCCTCATCGACCTCGGCGATGACGTGGCGCTTCTGGAGTTCCATTCGCCGAACAACGCGATTGGCGCCGATATTGTCCAAATGATCAACGAGGCGCTTGAGGAAGTGAACCGCAATTACAAAGGGCTCGTCATCGGCAACCAAGGGAAAAACTTCTGCGTCGGCGCCAACTTGGCGATGATGCTGATGGAAGCGCAAGATGAAAACTTCTTTGAATTGGAGCTTGCCGTCCGCCAGTTCCAGCAAGCGCTTCTCAAAATGAAATACAACCCGAAGCCGGTCGTCGTCGCGCCGTTTGCCATGACGTTAGGCGGCGGGGCGGAAGTGAGCTTGGCGGCTTCACGCATCCAAGCGGCGGCCGAGACGTACATCGGGCTCGTCGAAGTCGGCGTCGGCTTGATTCCGGGCGGCGGCGGCAACAAGGAGCTGTACATCAAACGGTTGAACAGCCTGCCGCGCGGCGTGGACGTCGACTACGTCAAAATCGCGGCCAGCGTATTTGAAACGATCGCCATGGCGAAAGTGTCGACGTCAGCGGCGGAAGCGCGCGAGCTTGGCTTCTTGAATCACCGCGACGGCATCACGATGAACGGCGACCATCTGCTGTATGAAGCGAAACAGGCGGTGCTCTCGATGTATGAGGAAGGGTACCAGCCTCCTGTAAGGAAGAAAGTGCCGGTGGCCGGCGAAAGCGGCTATGCCGCCATGCTGCTTGGGGCGCAGTCGATGTTCCATTCCGGCTACATCAGCGAGCACGATTTGAAAATCGCGAAAAAATTGGCGTATGTTCTAGCCGGCGGCAAAGTGCCGTACGGAACGGAAGTCGACGAGCAATATTTGCTCGATCTCGAGCGCGAGGCGTTTTTGAGCCTCATCGGCGAGCCGAAGACGCAAGCGCGCATGCAGCATATGTTGGTGAAAGGAAAACCGCTCCGCAACTAAAGCGGAGGAGATCAAGGGGGGATTGGCGTGAGAGAAGCGGTCATTGTCGCAGGTGCGCGCACACCGGTCGGCAAAGCGAAAAAAGGAACGCTCGCCCACGTGCGGCCGGATGATTTAGGGGCGCTCGTCGTCAAAGAAACGATCAAGCGCGCGGGGAACTATGAAGGAAACATTGACGACTTGATTATCGGGTGCGCCATGCCCGAGGCGGAGCAAGGACTGAACATCGCCCGCAACATCGGGGCGCTCGCCGGGCTGCCGTACACGGTGCCGGCGATTACGATCAACCGGTATTGTTCGTCCGGCTTGCAGGCGATCGCCTATGCGGCCGAACGGGTCATGCTCGGCCATTCGGATACGGTCATTGCCGGCGGGGTTGAATCAATGAGCATGGTGCCAATGATGGGCCATGTCGTCCGCCCGAACGCCCGCCTGGCCGAAGAGGCGCCGGAATATTACATGTCGATGGGGCACACGGCCGAGCAAGTGGCGAAAAAATACGGCGTGAGCCGCGAAGATCAAGACGCGTTCGCGGTGCGCAGCCACCAGCGCGCCGCGAAGGCGATTGCCGAAGGGAAATTCAATGAAGAAATCGTGCCGGTCGAGGTGACGGTGCGCAAAGTAGAAGGCAACAAACTCGTTGAGGAGAAAGTCGTCTTTACACAAGATGAAGGCGTGCGCCCGGACACGAATATGGAAACGCTCGCGAAACTGCGCCCGGCGTTTGCCGCCAACGGCACGGTCACAGCCGGCAACGCGTCGCAAATGAGCGACGGGGCGGCGGCGGTCATGGTGATGGACCGTGAAAAAGCAGAGTCGCTCGGTTTAAGGCCGCTTGGCAAGTTCCGTTCGTTTGCCGTCGCCGGCGTGCCGCCGGAAGTGATGGGGATCGGCCCGGTCGCGGCGGTGCCGAAAGCGTTGAAGCTCGCCGGCCTTGAGCTGTCCGACATCGGCTTGATCGAGCTGAACGAAGCGTTCGCGTCCCAGTCGATTCAAGTCATTCGCGAGCTCGGGCTTGACGAAGAGATCGTCAATGTCAACGGCGGGGCGATTGCGCTCGGCCACCCGCTCGGCTGCACGGGCGCGAAGCTGACGTTGTCGTTGCTTCATGAAATGCGGCGCCGCAACGTCCAGTTCGGCATTGTGACGATGTGCATCGGCGGCGGCATGGGCGCAGCCGGCGTGTTTGAACTGCTGCCATAAGGAAGCCGGACGAGTTGGCCGTCGGACGGATCGACCACCCTAGGTCAAAGCGGTTCGGCTGCCGGTCCCAAGTCGGCAAGAGGGCCGAAACAAGGAGATGAATGCTGGATTAGAGAACTGACGAAAATCGCGCCCCGGCGCAGCCGCCAGGGCGCCTAGGCCAACACGATCAAAGGTTGCTGGGCGGATGCCGCCCGGATTATCCATCATTTTTCGGGGGAGGAAACGAACGATGGCGAAAACAATGGAAGAAGCGATCAAAGGCGGCAGCTTTTTAATCGAAGACATTCCGGCCGAGCGCGTCTTTACGCCGGAAGATTTCACCGACGAGCATCATATGATTGCCAAAACGACGGAAGAGTATGTTAACAATGAAGTGCTCCCGCAGCTGGAGCATTTGGAAAACCATGAGTTTGACCGTTCCGTGAAACTGCTTCGCAAAGCGGGCGAACTCGGTTTGCTAAGCGCCGACATTCCGGAAGAATACGGCGGGTTGGGTCTGGATAAAGTGAGCTCGGCCATCATCGCAGAACAGATGGCGCCGGCCGGCGGTTTTGCGATTTCGCACGGGGCGCACGTCGGGATTGGCTCGCTGCCGATCGTCTTGTTCGGCACGGAAGAACAAAAGCAAAAATATTTGCCGCAGTTGGCGACTGGCGAAAAAATCGCCGCCTATGCCTTGACGGAGCCGGGATCGGGTTCGGACGCCCTCGGCGCGAAAACGACGGCGAAATTGAATGCAGAAGGAACGCATTACATTTTAAACGGCGAAAAGCAATGGATCACGAACTCCGGTTTCGCCGATGTGTTCGTCGTCTACGCGAAAGTGGACGGCCAGCACTTTACGGCGTTCATCGTTGAGCGCGACTTCCCGGGCGTTTCGACCGGTCCGGAAGAAAAGAAAATGGGGATCAAAAGCTCGTCGACGCGGACGCTCATTTTGCAAGACGTGCCGGTGCCGAAAGAAAACGTCCTTGGTGAAATCGGCAAAGGCCACGTCATCGCCTTCAACATTTTAAACATCGGCCGCTACAAGCTCGGACTGGGCGCGGTCGGCGGCGCGAAACGGGCGCTCGAAATCACGCTCAAATACGCGAACCAACGCCAGCAGTTCAAACGCCCGATTTCGCAGTTTACGCTGACGCAAGAAAAATTTGCGACGATGGCGTCGCGTCTGTATGCGGCGGAAAGCTCGGTGTACCGCACGGTCGGCTTGTTCGATGAACGGATGGGCCTGCTCGATGGGGAAAAAGCGAAAGACGGCAAGGAAGTGGCGAAATCGATTGCCGAATACGCGATCGAGTGCTCGCTGAACAAGTTTTTCGCGACCGAGGTGCTCGATTACATCGTGGATGAAGGCGTGCAAATCCACGGCGGGTACGGCTTTATGCAGGAATACGAAATTGAGCGCGCCTACCGCGATTCGCGCATCAACCGCATTTTTGAAGGGACGAATGAAATCAACCGCCTGCTCGTGCCGGGCATGTATTTGAAAAAAGCGCTAAAAGGCGAGCTGCCGCTCTTCCAAAAAGCGCAGCAGCTGCAAGAAGAGCTGATGATGATGACGGCCGAAGAACCGGGAACAGGCGCGCTCGAACAAGAGAAATATTTGGTGCGCAACGCGAAAAAAATCGCCTTGATGGTCGCCGGGCTAGCGGCGCAAAAATTCGGTCCGAAAATTGAGGAAGAGCAAGAAGTGCTCGTGAACATCGCCGATATTGTCGCCAACATCTACGCCATGGAATCGGCGCTTCTCCGCACCGAAAAAGCGATTAATGCGGGCGGGGAAGAGAAACACAAACAAAAATTGCTCTATACGCAAATTTTCTGCCAAGAGGCGTTCAATGAAATTGAGGCGCATGCGAAAGAAACGCTTGTCGCCGTCGAACAAGGCGACACGCTGCGGATGATGCTCGCCGCTCTCCGCCGGTTGACGCGCCATACGCCGATCAATGTGATCGCGAAAAAACGCGAGGCGGCTGCCGCCCTCATTGAAGCGGAACGGTATATTGTGTGATAATGGGAAGTGCCAGGCGTTTGCCTGGTGCTTCTTTTTCCATGAATTCCAAGCCGTCGAATGAAAGGGAGGAATGCGGATGGCGCTGACGCTCTATTGGTATCCAAAATGCGGAACGTGCCGGAAGGCGAAGCGTTGGCTCGATGAACACGGCATTGAGGTGCAAACGGTGCATTTGGTCGACGAGCCGCTGACGAAAGAACAGCTCGCCGACTTGCATCGAAAAAGCGGGCTGCCGCTCAAAAAATTTTTCAATACAAGCGGCATGAAATACCGCGAACTCGGATTGAAAGACAAGCTCGATGGCGCCTCGGAAGACGAGATGCTCACGTGGCTCGCCTCGGACGGCATGCTCGTCAAGCGGCCGATTTTAACGGACGGCGAGCGGGTCGTGGTCGGATTCCGCGAACAAGACTACGAATCGTGTTTTGCCGGGCGCGTTTCGACGGAAACATAAAAAATTTGGCCGAAATGAAATGAATTCAGTGAGTTTTGGCGAAAAATCGGTTATGATGAAAAAGAACACAACTTGCCGCACTGGAGGGATTTAATGAACACGCCGAAAGAACTCCGTTATTCGAAAGAGCATGAGTGGGTGCGCGTCGAAGGGGACAAAGTGCGCATCGGCATCACCGATTTCGCCCAATCGGAGCTGGGCGACATCGTGTTTGTCGAGCTGCCGGAAGTCGGCGCGGAACTGACAGCGAACGAGCCGTTCGGCAGCGTTGAGTCGGTGAAAACCGTCTCGGAATTGTATGCGCCGATCAGCGGCACGGTCGTCGAAGTGAACGAAGCGTTGAACGACAATCCGGAATATGTGAACGAATCACCGTATGAAAAAGCATGGATGATCGTTATTGAGCCGAAAGACTTAAGCGAAGTGGACAACTTGTTGACGGCCGAACAATACGAGGCGATGATCAACGAAGGATAAACGTTCCTGCAAAGTTCGCTTCGAACCGGGCCCCCTATACATACCGGAATGTGATGAAAAAGGGGTGCTCGTGATGGTGCTGCAAACGAAGCAACTGGATGTCACGGACCGGGTCACCGGCAAATGGAACGGCCGCACGATCGAACTGTACGAGGGAGGCGAGCTCATCGGCCGCCTTCCGCTTCCTGCGGCTGTAGCGTGGAAAAACGGATAAAGCGAACAAATGGAAAAATTTGAAAATGGGTCACCGCTACCGTTGAACCGGATCAAAAATATGTCGACTGCGACGGGGAGGCGGGCTGGTGTTAGGAGGCAACGGCGGATGGCCGTTGCTTTTCTGTTGCCATACAATATTGTATCCTCATTCACGTTAGGTGGGTCGGACATGCGACAGGTGGAAAAAGTGATTATTGTGGAAGGGCGGTCAGATAAGGAAAAAGTGGCGGCCGTGCTGAACGAGCCGGTTGTCATCATTTGCACGAACGGCACGATCAGCGATGCGCGCCTTGAGGAGCTGGCCGATGAACTCGAAGGGCGGGATGTGTACGTGCTCGCCGATGCCGACGAGGCGGGGGAAAAATTGCGCCGGCAGTTCCGCCGGGTGTTTCCGGAAGCAGGGCATATTTACATTGACCGGGCGTATCGCGAAGTGGCCGCCGCCCCGATCTGGCATTTGGCGCATGTGTTGCTGCGCGCCCATTTTGACGTCCGTATCGAATCGTTCATGAGAGGAAGAGGCGAGTGAACACAATCGGTCGAAACGATATTAAGCGAATGGTGGAAGGGGAGCCGCTTCTCGCTCTTTCGTTGTATACCCCGCTGTGCGGCACGTGCCAGTTGGCGAGGCGCATGCTTGTTGTCCTAGAACAATTGTTTCCGGACATACCGTTTTGCGAAACGGACATCAACTACATCCCCGAGCAGGCGGCGGCGTGGAAAATTGAAAGCGTTCCGTGCTTGCTTCTTTTCGTCGGCGGAGAGATCATCGGCAAATGGTATGCGTTCCATTCGGTCCCTTATTTGTACGAAGCAATCCGCGCCCGTTTGCCGCGTTGACGATCCGCTATTTTTTGACGCCGTTTGACACATTTCTTGGGAAATGACAAAAACGGCGTTGGTTCGCCACGGCGGCTGTCGAGATTTTTGTAAAGGATTCTCCCCCTTCGGCATGGAAATAAAAGGACAAAGGAGATGGGGGGGAGGATGCTCAATGGAAATGCGCGAGTTGGTAGGGCAGTTTATGGAACGGATGCAAACGTTGCGCCATTTGTTGCCGATTTTGCCGGATGAGCAGCTGTATGTCCGCTTTGAAAGCGAGGAAGAGACCGCCATGGTGGCGCTCGGCAAGGAGCTTACCGCCGGAAGGGAACCTGATGAACGGAACGTCTTGACGGTGCGCGGCTCCAAAAAAGCGCTTTGCTCGCTTTTAGGCGGCGAGCTGAAGCTGCAGCAGCTCGTCCGGCTGCGCGAAGTGCATGTATCGGGAAGCTTTCGTCATCTGTTGCTGCTTGAGTCGCTCCTCCATTTGGCTAAGCCGTATCGGCATGTTGGGTGGAATTTTTATTGACAATGTTCGACACAAGGTGATACAATCACAACTGTAGTCAATCGAATAGGCGATTGTTGCGCTCTTATCAAGAGAGGTGGAGGGATGTGCCCAATGAAGCCCGGCAACCGTCAGCGCGTGCGCTGAAAAGGTGCCAATTCACACAAAGCGGCCTGCTTTGAGAGATAAGAGACGGAATGGTGCACAATACCTTTCTGTTCTCTGCGGGCAGAAAGGTTTTCTTTTTGCGCTCCGCCGCCTTGGGGAGGAAGGAAGGTGAAACGATGATTACACTCGAACATGTGACAAAAATCTATCAAGCGGCTAACGGCTCGGTCACGGCCGTCGACAATGTGTCGCTTGAGATTCGCGAAGGGGAAATTTTCGGCATTATCGGCTACAGCGGCGCGGGGAAAAGTACGCTCATCCGCTTGCTCAATGGGCTCGAGAAGCCGACGGGCGGCAAGGTGATCGTCGCCGGCCGCGACATGGGGCGCATCAAAGGGCGGGAGCTGCGCAAGGCGCGTCAAGAGATCGGGATGATTTTCCAACATTTCAACTTGCTTTGGTCGCGCACAGTGCGGGAAAACATTGCGTTTCCGCTCGAGATTGCGGGTGTTCCGAAAGCGGAGCGGCAAAAACGGGTCGATGAATTGATCGAGCTCGTCGGGCTCACGGGGCGGGAAGAGGCGTATCCGTCGCAGTTGAGCGGCGGGCAAAAGCAGCGTGTCGGCATTGCCCGGGCGCTCGCCAACAACCCGAAAGTGCTGCTTTGCGACGAGGCGACATCGGCGCTCGACCCGCAGACGACCGATGCGATTTTGGACCTGCTTGTCGACATCAACAAGCGGCTCGGGCTGACGATCGTGCTCATCACCCATGAGATGCACGTCATCCGCAAAATTTGCGACCGCGTCGCCGTGATGGAAAACGGCAAAATCGTTGAGCAAGGCGACGTGCTGCACGTGTTCCGCAACCCGCAGCAGCCGATCACGAAGCGGTTCGTCAAGCAGCTCGTCGAGCCGGAAGAGACGGAAGAGGCGATTTCCCATTTGTTTGGCCAATATCCGAGCGGGCTGATCGCGCAGCTGACGTTTGTCGGCGCGGCGGCCGGCCAGCCGCTCATCAGCCAGGTCGTGCGGCAATTTGCCGTCGATATGAATATTTTGCAAGGGAAAATTTCGCAAACCCATCAAGGCGCTTATGGGGTGCTGTTTGTGCACATCGATGGGGCGGCGGATGAAATTGCCCGGGCGCTTGACTACATTCAAAGCCAGCAGGTGGCGGTGGAGGTGATTCACGATGCTCGCTAACCTCCTGCCGAACGTCCAATGGGAGACAATGTGGGCGGCGACGGTCGAGACGCTGTATATGACGGGAGTGGCGGTGGCGGCCACTTTCGTCCTCGGAATCGTTCTTGGCTTGCTTCTATTTTTGACAGCGAAGGGCAACCTATGGGAAAACCGGTTTGTCAATACAGTGATTGCGGCGTTTGTGAACATTTTCCGCTCGATTCCGTTTATTATTTTGATCATTTTGCTCATTCCGTTTACCACCTGGCTTGTTGGGACGATGCTTGGCGCCAATGCGGCGCTGCCGGCTTTGGTCATTGGGGCCGCGCCGTTTTACGCCCGCATGGTGGAGATTGCCCTTCGCGAAATCGACAAAGGCGTCATCGAAGCAGCCCAAGCGATGGGCGCCTCAACGTGGACGATCATTTGGAAAGTGCTGCTGCCGGAATCGTTGCCGGCGCTCGTCTCCGGCATTACGGTGACGGCCGTGTCGCTCGTCAGCTATACGGCGATGGCTGGAGCCATCGGCGCCGGCGGGCTTGGGAACTTGGCGTATTTGGAAGGATTCCAGCGCAGCCATAACGATGTGACGTTTGTCGCGACCGTGTTGGTGCTCGTCATTGTCTTTGTCATTCAGTTGATCGGTGACGTTGTCACTTCCAAAATTGATAAACGATAAGGAGGAAGAAAACGATGAAAAAATGGCTTGGCGCCCTGTTCGCTGCTGTTCTTGTCTTCGCTTTGGCGGCGTGCGGCGGCAACGACAACAACAACGCGGCCGAGGGGGGCAAAGGCGGCGAATTGGTGAAACTGAAAGTCGGCGCGTCGAACGTGCCGCACGCGGAAATTTTGGAAAAAGCGAAACCGATTTTGAAAGAAAAAGGCATCGACTTGGAGATCATTACGTTCCAAGATTACATCTTGCCGAACAAAGCGTTGGCTGATAAAGACATCGACGCCAACTACTTCCAGCACATTCCGTACTTGGAATCGCAAATGAAAGAACACGGCTATGATTTCGTCAACGCCGGCGGCATTCATATCGAGCCGATCGGCTTATACTCGAAAAAATACAAAAGCATTGAAGAACTGCCGGACGGCGCGACGATCATCATGAGCAACTCGGTCGCCGACCATGGCCGCATTTTGTCGATGCTGCAAGAAAAGGGGCTCATTAAGCTGAAACCGGGCATCGATAAAACGAAAGCGACGGTCAACGACATCGTCGAAAACCCGAAACATTTGAAATTTAAAGCGGACGTCGATGCTGGACTTCTGCCGCAAATTTACAAAAACGGCGAAGGCGATGCGGTTTTGATCAACGCCAACTATGCGCTTGACGCCGGTTTGGACCCGGCGAAAGACCCGATCGCCGTGGAGTCGCCGAAAAACAATCCGTATGTGAACATTATTGCGGTGCGCAAAGGCGATGAAAACCGGAAAGAAATCAAAACGCTTGTCGAAGTGCTGCAATCGAAAGAAATCCAAGATTTCATCAAAGAAAAATACCACGGCGCCGTCATTCCAGCGGCGACAAACAATCAATAACGGAAGCGAATCGCTTCCGTTATTTTTTGCACAAAAAAGAGCTGCCCGAAAGTTCAAAACCGTTTTGGATGGAGAGACGCCGCGGCCGGTCTGTTTTCCCGCGCTTCATCGGTTGTTCAAACGCGCCAGTACGGCGGCTCACTAGACTCCGGAAAAAAACGGGGTCTTTTTTTGCAAAAACTCGTACAAGCTTGCGGTTTTCGTGTAAAATAAATAAATGATGCGGTTTTTCACACGGCCATCGTGAAAAACAGAGCAGGGAAGTTGCAGGCAGTTTTCATTTGTTATAAAATTGTAATGAGAATAAAATGAGAATGAACGATCGCTAGAAGACAAGCGAGCGAATTGACTCTCAATTGAGAATTGGAGGTATGCTGCATGGCGGTATTGACGATTCGCAATCTCCACGTCGCCGTGGAGGGAAAGGAAATTTTAAAAGGAGTGGACTTGGAAGTCAAAGGTGGGGAAATCCACGCCATCATGGGTCCGAACGGAACGGGGAAGTCGACGCTGGCATCGGCCATTATGGGCCATCCAAAATATGAAGTGACAGAAGGATCGGTGACGCTCGACGGCCAGGACGTCCTCGAGATGGAAGTCGACGAACGGGCGCGCGCCGGCCTGTTTTTGGCGATGCAATATCCGAGTGAAATTAGCGGGGTGACGAACGCCGACTTTTTGCGCGCGGCGATCAACGCCCGGCTTGGCGAAGGCAACGAAATTTCGCTCATGAAATTCATCCGCAAGCTCGATGAAAAAATGGCGTTTTTGGAAATGAATCCGGATATGGCGCACCGTTACTTGAACGAAGGATTCTCGGGCGGGGAGAAAAAGCGAAATGAAATTTTGCAGCTGATGATGCTTGAGCCGAAAATCGCCATTTTGGACGAGATCGACTCCGGCCTCGATATCGACGCGCTCAAAATCGTCGCCAAAGGTGTCAACGAAATGCGCAGCAGCGAGTTCGGCTGTTTGATCATCACCCACTACCAGCGGCTGCTCAACTACATCACCCCGGATTATGTGCATGTCATGATGCAAGGGCGCATCGTCAAGTCCGGCGGTCCGGAGCTGGCGCAGCGGCTTGAGGCGGAAGGGTACGACTGGATCAAAAAAGAACTCGGCATCGAAGACGAAACGGTCGGACAAGAAGCGTAAGCGTTAGGAGGAGGACTATGGCGACAGAAACGAAAATCCCATTCGATGAAACCTACATCCGCACGTTCTCAAGCGGACGCGGCGAACCGGGCTGGCTGACCGAGCGGCGCCTTGAGGCGCTTCGGTTGGCGGAGCGGCTGCCGCTTCCGAAACCGGAGAAAACGAAAATCGACAATTGGAACTTCACTGGCTTCTCACGCCATGCCGTTGACAGTGCGCCATATGCCGGCCTCGATGACTTGCCTGAAGCGGTCAAGGCGCTCATGCAAGCCGGCGAAGGAACGAAAAATTTGTACGTGCAGCGCAACCATACGCCGGCGTATGTGTCGCTGTCCGATGAGTTGAAGGAGAAGGGCGTCATTTTCACCGACATCTTCACCGCAGCGCGCGAGCATGGCGACTTGCTGAAAAACTATTTGATGACGGCGGTCAAGCCGGATGAGCACCGCCTTGCCGCGCTCCATGCGGCGCTGCTCAACGGCGGTGTGTTTGTCTATGTCCCGAAAAATGTGGAGATTGAAACGCCGCTTCAGGCGGTCTATATTCAAGACGAAGACGACATCGCCTTGTTTAACCATGTCATCGTCGTGGCGGAAGACAACAGCCGCGTCGTGTTTGTCGAAAATTATATATCAGCAAGCCGCGAAGGAAACGCGGTCGTTAATGTGGTCGCCGAGGTGTTTGCTCAAGCGAACGCAAGCGTCTTTTTCGCCGCTGTCGACCATTTGGCCAAAGGCACCACGACGTATGTCAATCGGCGCGGCATCGCCGGGCGCGATGGACGGATCGAATGGGCGCTCGGGCTGATGAATGACGGCAATACGGTCTCCGAGAACATCACCCGCCTTGTCGGCGACGGCTCGTTCGGCGATACGAAAACGGTCGCGGTCAGCCGCGGCGAGCAAGTGCAAAACTTTACGACGAGCGTCATCCATTACGGCAAGCATACAGAAGGGACAATTTTGAAGCACGGTGTTGTCCGCGACAGCGCGACCTCGATTTTCAACGGCATCGGCAAAATTGAGCACGGCGCGTCAAAATCGAACGCCGAGCAGGAGTCGCGCGTCTTGATGTTGAGCGAAAAAGCGCGCGGCGATGCGAACCCGATTTTGTTGATTGACGAAGACGACGTCATGGCCGGCCACGCCGCTTCTGTCGGGCGCGTTGACCCGATCCAATTGTATTACTTAATGAGCCGCGGCATTCCGAGACGCGACGCGGAACGGCTCATCATCCACGGCTTTTTGGCGCCGGTCGTCGAAGCAATTCCGATTGAAGGCGTGAAAAACCAATTAATTGAAGTGATTGAAAGGAAAGTTCAATCATGAATGTAAACGACATTCGCGCGTTGTTTCCAATTTTGCATCAGGATGTCAACGGCCATCCGCTCGTTTATTTCGACAGCGCGGCGACATCGCAAAAGCCGCTGCCGGTGATTGAGGCGCTTGACCGCTATTACCGCGAGTACAACTCGAACGTCCACCGCGGCGTCCATACGCTCGGGACGAAGGCGACCGATGCGTACGAAGGCGCGCGCGAAAAAGTGCGGCGGTTTTTAAACGCCCAATCGACGCAGGAAATCATCTTTACGCGTGGCACGACGGCATCGCTTAATTTGGTCGCCTCCAGCTACGGGCGCGCCAACGTCAAAGAAGGCGATGAGATCGTCATCACGTACATGGAGCATCACAGCAACTTGATTCCGTGGCAGCAGCTGGCGAAACAAACGGGGGCGACGTTAAAATACATTCCAATGCAGGAAGACGGCACGATCGATCTGCGCGATGTCGAGGCGACCGTCACCGAAGCAGCGAAGATTGTCGCCATTGCTCATGTATCGAACGTGCTTGGGACGATCAACCCGGTGCGGGAGATCGCCCGCATCGCCCATGAGCGCGGCGCGGTCGTCGTCGTCGATGCGGCGCAAAGCGCTCCGCATATGAAGGTCGATGTCCAAGAACTTGATTGCGATTTTCTCGCCCTTTCCGGCCATAAAATGTGCGGGCCGACGGGAATCGGCGTATTATATGGCAAAAAGAAATGGCTTGAGCAGATGGAGCCGGTCGAGTTCGGCGGCGAAATGATCGATTTTGTCGAGCTGTACGACTCGACGTGGAAAGAGCTGCCGTGGAAGTTTGAAGGCGGCACGCCGATCATCGCCGGGGCGATTGGCCTTGGTGCAGCGATCGATTTCCTTGAACAAGTCGGCTTGGACGCCATCGCCGCCCATGAGCATGAGCTGGCGCAATATGCGCTTGAACGAATGGCGGACATCGAAGGCGTCACCGTCTATGGCCCGAAAGAGCGGGCGGGGCTTGTGACGTTTAACATCGACGGGGTGCATCCGCACGATGTGGCGACTGTCCTTGACGCCGAAGGAATCGCCATCCGCGCCGGCCACCATTGCGCCCAGCCGCTCATGAAATGGCTCGGCGTGACGGCGACCGCCCGGGCGAGCTTTTACCTTTACAATACGAAAGAGGAAATCGACCGGTTCATCGCCGCATTACAGAAAGCGAAGGAGTACTTCAGCCATGTCTTCTAATCATCCGTTGGACCAGCTTTACCGCCAAGTCATTATGGATCATTATAAAAACCCGAGAAACCGCGGGGTGCTTGAAGGAACGAACGTCGATGTCAACATGAACAACCCGACGTGCGGCGACCGCATCCACTTGACGATGAAAGTTGAAGACGGAAAAGTCGCCGACGTCAAATTTGAAGGGGAAGGCTGTTCGATTTCGATGTCGTCGGCGTCGATGATGACGCAGGCGATCAAAGGGAAAACGGTGGAAGAAGCGCTTCGGCTCGCCCACATTTTTTCCGACATGATCCAAGGGAAAGAGTACGACGATTCCGTCGACCTTGGCGACATTGAAGCGCTCCAAGGCGTTTCCAAGTTTCCGGCCCGCATTAAATGCGCGACGCTCGCGTGGAAAGCGCTCGAAAAAGGACTGCATCACCACTAAGTCTAAAGGAAGGTGAACCGAGATGGCGAAAAAAGCCCCGGAAATCGGTGAATACAAGTACGGCTTCGTCGATAAAGACGTCTCCGTCTTCCGCGCCCAGCGCGGCTTGACGCGTGAAGTCGTCGAAGAAATTTCGCGGATGAAAAACGAGCCGCAATGGATGCTCGAGTTCCGCTTAAAAGCGCTCGACATCTTCTACAGCAAACCGATGCCGCAATGGGGCGGCGACTTGTCAAGCCTCGATTTCGATGAAATTACGTACTACGTCAAACCGACGGAAAAATCGGGCCGCTCATGGGATGAAGTGCCGGCGGAAATTAAAGCGACGTTCGATAAATTAGGGATTCCAGAGGCGGAACAAAAATATTTGGCCGGCGTCTCGGCGCAATATGAATCCGAGGTCGTCTACCACAACATGAAAGAAGACCTCGAAAAACTCGGTGTCATCTTTAAAGACACCGACTCGGCGCTGAAGGAAAACGAAGACTTGTTCCGCGAGTATTTCGCCAAAGTCGTGCCGCCGACGGACAACAAATTTGCGGCGCTCAACTCGGCCGTCTGGTCGGGCGGTTCGTTCATCTACGTCCCGAAAGGCGTCAAAGTCGATACGCCGCTTCAGGCGTACTTCCGCATCAACTCGGAAAACATGGGGCAGTTTGAACGGACGCTCATCATCGTGGACGAAGGGGCGCACGTCCATTACGTCGAAGGCTGCACGGCGCCGATTTACACGACGAACTCGCTTCATAGCGCGGTTGTGGAAATCATCGTCAAAAAAGGCGCCTACTGCCGCTACACGACGATCCAAAACTGGGCGAACAACGTCTTCAACTTGGTGACGAAGCGCGCCGTCTGCGAAGAAAACGCGACGATGGAATGGATCGACGGCAACATCGGCTCGAAGCTGACGATGAAATACCCGGCCGTCATCTTAAAAGGCGAAGGGGCGCGCGGCTTGACGCTCTCCATCGCCATCGCCGGCAAAGGGCAGCACCAAGACGCCGGGGCGAAAATGATCCATTTGGCCCCGAATACGTCATCGACGATCGTCTCGAAGTCGATCTCCAAGCAAGGCGGAAAAGTCACGTACCGCGGCATGGTCCATTTCGGCCGCAAAGCGTCCGGCTCGCGCTCGAACATCGAATGCGATACGCTCATTCTCGACAATCAGTCGACATCCGATACCATTCCGTACAACGAAATTTTAAACGACAACATCTCGCTTGAGCACGAAGCGAAAGTGTCGAAAGTGTCGGAAGAGCAGCTGTTCTACTTGATGAGCCGCGGCATTTCCGAGCAGGAAGCGACGGAAATGATCGTCATGGGCTTTATCGAGCCATTCACAAGAGAGCTGCCGATGGAATACGCCGTCGAGATGAACCGCTTGATCAAGTTCGAGATGGAAGGAAGCATTGGATAATCTTGATCATATCAAGGGTGCAGCGTTCAAACGAAGCGCTGCACCCATCATTTTTTTCAAGTGCCGCTGATCCCACTTCAGTGTCTCATCCTCAATGTTTTGAGTCACATGGAGTTGGTTGTCAGCGGTCATTGTTATGCTGGCATGCTCTATCCGTGCTAAAAGCGTCCATAACGATGATCGTCCATTTCAGATTTGTGAAGGAATGGTTATTTATGAATATTTTGGCTCTTCACCACAACATGTACTTGACAAGCAATACGGTTTCCTGAACAAAGATGTGCAAAAATCACTGATTTGTTGATTTTCCCTCACAAGCGTAAATAGGGTATGTTCAGAAAAAATCAAGTACAACTTTTGGTGAAGAGCCAATATTTTGTTATGATCTATAATCGGATTGGTGATGTTTCATTATTTTGAAAATATAACGATGAAAAAGAGAGTGGAACTCACATTTCGCACCCTGAATAAAAATTCAAAATAAGCCTGATTTGAGTGAATAAAAATTAGTTATTTTACAATATTTGTATAAAAATTTATTTTTATGCGAATATTTTGGTTATTTTTTGTATATTATGCAAAGGTTGCGAAATATGAGGTGGAACGTGAAAGAGATGATAGGAATGTGGAAATTGATCAGAATGTTGAAGTTGCGAGATCTGGAGTTGTTTCGTTTAGATGACCAAGATGGTGAAACGGTTTGTATGTTATTGATTTTGGATTACAGGAGACCTAGTGTTTTCGATGATTTTCCCATTTTAAAGGGAATCGAGGATGAGGATTCATTTGAAGGCGCGGAGAATTATATCCACACGGTCATCATTTCAGAGAAAACATTAGAACAACATATGGTGGACCGAATCCTTGAGGTCATCGAAGGGTTAGTTGAACATAAGCCCGATTGTGATAATAATCATTCGTTTTATATTACGAAGTTCCCTGATTATTTTGGGGTTGGCACACATTTAATCGAGTACATTCAACCGATCTTAGATAAGATGAATTTTGATATTGATCTCACCTATATCACGGATAAACATTTCAATTACTTGACGCAAGAATAACGTTGCTTGCCGCGTCGCAGGCCATTTCCCCTTAGAGCAACGTGCCAATAGTCGTTTTGATTTCATGGCCGATCTGCTTATGGTATAGTTAAAATATCTGAAAGCTGAATAAACTGGTGATGGCCATGATTTATATTGGACTGACCGGCTGGGGGGATCATGACAGCTTGTACCCACCAGGTCTTGCGGCAAAAGACAAGCTGCTGGAATACGCGGCTCATTTTCCGACAGTCGAGGTCGATTCGTACTTTTACGCCATTCAGCCGCGTTCGAACGTGGAAAAGTGGATTCGCGAGACGCCGCCGTCGTTTCAATTTATCGTTAAAGCGTATCAAGGGATGACCGGGCATGAGCGCGGCCCGATTCCATATGCGAATAAGGAAGCGATGTTCGCCGCGTTTTTGGACTCGATCGCGCCGTTTCAGGAAGCGGGGAAATTAGCGATGGTGCTGTTTCAGTTTCCGCCGTGGTTTGACTGCCGGCGCGAGCATGTCACCTATTTGCGCTGGGTCAAGGCGAGGATGGGAGCGGTGCCTGTCGCTTTAGAATTTCGGCATCAGTCGTGGTTTTCGCCCCGGTTTTACGATAAAACGCTCCGTTTTATGGAAGAGGAAGGGTGGATTCACGCGATTTGCGACGAGCCGCAGGCGGGGGAAGGGTCGGTGCCGACCGTTTTGCATCCGACCGACCGGGAAAAGACGCTCATCCGCCTGCACGGACGGAATGTCCACGGCTGGAACAAGGCGACGGCCGGCGAGAACTGGAGGGCGGTCCGCTATTTATACCGGTACAATGAGCGCGAGCTGCGCGAGTGGGTGCGCCATATCGAGACATTAAAGCAAAAAACAAAACAAATTTACGTGCTGTTCAACAACAACTCCGGCGGCGACGCCGCTGACAACGCCAAACAATTGATCGATTTGCTTGGCATTGAATACACAGGCCTTGCGCCGCGGCAGCTTGGTTTGTTTTGAAGCGGGGGGAGAGACAAAATGGCGTATATGTTGCTTTTTTTGATCGGCTTTATCGCGGGGACGGTGGGCAGCTTGGCCGGCCTTGGCGGCGGGGTGATCATCGTGCCGGCGCTTCTGTTTTTCGGCGCGCTCGGCTGGCTGTCGGCGGTGACGCCGCAGGTCGCGGTCGGCACGTCGCTTGTCGTCATTATTTTCAATGGCTTATCGTCCACATTGTCGTATATGAAAGACAAAATGGTCGACTATCAAAGCGGCTTGCTCTTTTGTCTTGGCAGCGTTCCCGGGGCGGTCATCGGTGCTTGGGTGAACAATACGCTGAGCGCCGCTCATTTTTCATTGTATTTTGGGCTGTTTTTAATCGCCATGTCGCTCTTTTTGTCGCTCAGTCAAAAGAAAACGAAGCGTTCGGCTGACGAGACGGCGGCGGCGACGGAGAATGAACGGGAGTCATCCCGATCCGAGACGAAAGCGGAAACCCGCTTGAAACGGGCATCGTGGTGGGCGCGGAAAGTCATGCGCACGTACACGGAGCGGAACGGGGAGACGTTCGTGTACGGCTATTATCCGCTCGCCGCGATCGCCATCGCGTTTGTGGTCGGCTTTTTCGGCGGGTTGTTTGGCATTGGCGGCGGCTCGCTCATGGTGCCGGCGATGATCGTGCTGTTTCGCTTTCCACCCCATGTGGCGGTGGCGACGTCGATGTTGATGATTTTCCTGTCCTCCCTCATCGGTTCGCTCACCCATGTCGCCATGGGAAACGTGCAATGGCCGTTTGCCCTTGCCCTCATTCCTGGGGTGTGGATCGGGGCGAAAACCGGAGCGTGGATCAATAAGCGGATGCCAAGCCGGACGCTTGTCGTCGTGCTGCGGCTAGTGCTTGTGCTGCTCGGGGCCCGGCTTGTATGGGGAAGTTTGGCGTAATGGAAGGAGGGGCGCGCGTTTTGAAGCAAACTATTTATATTTACCATACGAACGACGTGCACAGCCATTTTGAACATTGGCCGCAAATCGCCCGCTTTTTGTCAGAACGGAGAAGGGAGCATCGCGCGCGCAACGAGGCGATGCTTTTGTTTGATGTCGGCGATTTTCTCGATCGCGTGCACCCGATTACCGAGGCGACGCGGGGGAAGGCGAATGTGGACTTGTTGAACGATCTTGGCTATGATGCGGTGACGATCGGCAACAACGAAGGGATCACCCTTGATCATGATGAACTGGATACGTTGTACGAACAGGCTCGGTTTCCGGTCGTGGTCGCCAATTTGTTTCGCCGCGATGGCGTGCGGCCGCATTGGGCGCTTCCGTATGTCGTTATCCCGGCGACGGAGACGTTTCGCATTGGGGTGGTTGGCGCCACCGCTCCGTTTTCTCACTTTTACGAGCTGCTCGGCTGGAAGATCGTTCCGCCGTTTGACATGTTGGCAGCGGCGGTGGAGGAAGTGAGGCAAAAGGCCGATTGCGTCGTTGTGCTGTCCCATCTTGGGGTGAATGAGGATGAAAAAATCGCTGCGACGATCCCAGGCGTGGACATTATTTTAGGCGCTCACACCCACCATGTGTTTCCAGAAGGAAAAACATTGAATCAAACACTGCTTTGCGCGGCGGGGAAATACGGAAAATATGTTGGGGTGGTCAAGCTGGAGATTGACCAAAACCGGCTGTCCAGGGCATCCGCGACGGTCGTGGATGTCGAACCATTGCCCCGCTCCGAGGCGGTCGAGCGCCATCTTGTTTGTCTTGAGCAGGAAAGTTTGGCGCGGCTTGAAGCGGAACAAGTCGCCGTGCTCCATGATGACTTGCCGCTTGACTGGTTCGCCCCGTCGCCGCTTGGGAATTTGCTTGCTTCCGCTTTGCGTGAGTGGTGCCAAGCGGACATTGGCATGGTTAACGCCGGCGTGCTGCTTGCGCCGCTTGCGAGAGGACCGGTGACGAAAAAAGATTTGCATCGCATTTGCCCGCATCCGCTCAACCCGTGCAAGGTGAAGCTGCGCGGCGCGGAGCTCAAAGAGATTATCCTTGAGGCCAACACGGAACGGATGAAGCATTGGCAGTTTAAAGGGTTTGGCTTCCGCGGCGAAGTGATGGGGGAAATGGTGTACGACGGCGTGGACATCGAGGCCGGGCTCGAGGAGGACGGTCAATGGCATATCCGCCGCATTATGATCAACGGCGAGCCGCTCGATCCCGAGCGCAAGTATGAGGTGGCGACGACCGATATGTTTGCGATCGGCCACTTTTATCCGCAAATTCAGCGGGCGGCGGAAAAAACGTATTACATGCCGGAGTTTTTGCGCGATCTTCTCGCTTGGAAATTGGCCCAATAGGCAGGCACTTCTTTTTCCATGCTTCATACATTGGAGTATGGAAAGGAGAGTGACTGCGGCGATGGTGGAAGTCAAGCCGATTATCATTGAGGGACATCCGTTTGTCGCGGTGTCCGTCCAGCTGCCGAAAACGAACTTGCTGGCGGTGGCGAGTGAAAAAGGGTACATCATGTGCGGGGCGCTCGATGTGGCGTTATTGAACGAAAAGCTGCGCGACCGCGGCATTGTCGCCGGACGGGCGGTCGGGGTGCGCACGGTCGAGCAGCTGCTTGAGGCGCCGCTCGAATCGGTGACAGTCGCCGCCGAGGAGCTTGGCATCAAACGGGGAATGAAAGGAAAAGACGCGCTGTTGAAAATGCGGTGAAAAAATCCCTCCTTGCAAGCATACATATAGCTTGTAAAGGAGGGATTTCATTTTGCTGCGCCCCCGATTTGTGCGGAGAGGGCCGCTTCCGTTCCGCTACGTGTTTTTATTGACATTCGTTTTTTTTATGTTTTCCACAGCGGCCGGGCTTTGGATCGTGAATAAAGGCATTGAGCCGGTGCTGATGGAAATTGCCGAAACGGAAACGAAGCGGATTGCCAACTTGGTGATCAATAACGCCATTGAGCAGCAGTTTCAAAAAGACAACCCTGAATTTCGGCAGCTGGTCACGGTTCAAAAGGACGAAAGCGGCAAAATTGTGTCGGTCGATTTTGACACCGCGGTGATCAATCGCATCTTATCGGAGACGGATGATCATGTGATGGAAAGCTTAAAGGCGGCGACAGAAGGACGGATCGAACGGATGGTGCTGCCTGAGGTCGAATCCGGCCAAGGGGACAGCCGCGGGATCATTTACTATATCCCGCTCGGCCAAGTGACGAACAACGTGCTGCTCGCCAACCTCGGCCCGCGCATTCCGGTGCAGTTTCAGATCGTTGGCAATGTCGACTCGGAAGTGACGAAAGAAATTCGAGCGTATGATATTAACAGTTTTTTTATTGAAATTGATATTCATGTATCGGTCGACATCCAAGTCGTCATTCCTTTTGCATCGAAAATTTCCAATGTGACAACAGATATTCCAGTTGTGATGCGCTTTATTCCGGGAGAAGTGCCGCAATTTTACAACAAAAACGGCGGTCAAGTCGGCCCGTCCATCCAGCTTCCGAAGCGGTAGTGGGAAAGGCTGTCAATGTGCGCCTCTAAAAGGCCGGCGACTGTCATCTTCCTAAATCGATCGTTCTCGTTCGACTGTCGAAGGCAAGCCAAGGCGTGACGGAGGATCGAACAACCGCCTGCTTCACAGACCCATATATGGGTCTTTAAGCGGCGTTGTTCGGTCGCCCGACAGTCGATCAAATACTCGGGTAAAAGCTACAAATGGCAAAGCTTCAAATTGCATCTATATAAGTTGCAATAAAGATTTTCCGATTGTTCGATTCTGTTTTCCCTTCATACAAGTCGACTTTGATAGAATGCGGCGGGCGCTCTGCCGGATGTAAAACAAAGTTTCAACTTATATATAGTTCCGTTAGGTTGACGGGTGCCCGCGTCAGCCGTTGGGAATGGTTTTTACAGAAACATGGAAATATTATGCAAAAAAAGTGTTCTTCCCGGCGAAGGGGCTTTGGCTGTTTCTCTGGCGTTTGTCAAGAGGAAACAGCTTTTTTTGTTTTTTAAATAGAAAACAACTAGACGAGTTGGTTCGAATTTTGTAATATTATATTAAATTGAAAATAATTTTATTATTTATATAGCAGTTTGAGAGGGGGGATGAACGGCCGGCATCGGAAGGCATGCATCAGTTTGCGGCGCCATCCGGCGCGGCGCACGAGCGCACAAGGCAGACGGACTCTATCGATATAGTATGCAGAAAAAGGTGTGCGCTCTGGTGACAGAACATTTTGAACAATGGGGGGAACAAGAAATGAAGAAAAAAAGAGCAGCAGGTGTCTTTTTCTCATTGATGCTGACGGCAGGTCTTTTGGCCGGCTGCGGCGGCAACCAGCAAGGAGGCAGTTCTTCAGGCGGAAACAGCGGCGGAGGCGGGGGCGGCGATGTGATTAAAATCGGCGCCAACCTTGAGCTCTCCGGCGGGGTCGCGTCATACGGCCAGTCGATTGCGGAAGGGCTCGACTTGGCGCTTGAGGAAATCAACAAAGAAGGAATCAACGGCAAAAAGCTGGAGTTGGTGAAAGTCGACAACAAATCGGAAGCGGCCGAAGCGACAAACGGCGCGATCAAGTTGATCAGCCAGGATAAAGTCGTCGCCATCATCGGCTCGGCGACGAGCACGAACACGCTCGCTCAAGTGCAAATTGCCAATGACAATAAAGTTCCGATTATTACACCGTCTGGGACGAGCGAAACGGTGACCGTCAAAGATGGCAAAGTGAACGAGTTCGTCTTCCGGACGTGCTTTATCGACCCGTTCCAGGGAACGGTGGCGGCCAAATTTGCGCTGAACGACTTGAAAGTAAAAAAGGCGGCTGTTTTGATCGACAGCGCGAGCGACTATTCGAAAGGGCTGGCGGCGTCATTTAAAGAAACATTTACAGCCGGCGGCGGCCAAATTGTTGCCGAAGAAGCGTATGTGGCGAAAGACACCGATTTCCGTGCGACGCTGACGCGCATAAAATCAAAGAATCCAGAGTTCATTTTCCTGCCGGGCTACTATGAAGAAGTCGGTTTGATCGTCAAACAAGCGCGAGAGCTTGGGTTGAACATCCCGATCATGGGCGGCGACGGCTGGGATTCGCCAAAACTGATTGAGCTTGCTGGCAAAGACGCGTTGAACAATACGTACATTACGAACCATTATTCGTCGGGCGACCCGGACCCGAAAATTCAAGAATTTGTCAAAGCGTTCCAAGCGAAATACAATAAAGCGCCGGACGCCTTTAACGCCCTTGGCTACGATACGGCATACTTCTTGGCGGATGCCATCAAACGGGCTGGCAGCGCCGATCCGGTGAAAATTAAAGACGCGCTGGCGCAAACGAAAGATTTGCAGCTTGTCACGGGAACATTTACGGTCGATCAAAACCACAATCCTGTCAAATCGGCCGTTATTTTGGAATACAAAGACGGGCAGCAGCAATTTAAAACAAAAGTGAATCCGTAATAAAAGGCTGGATGGATGCGTGGACAGGGGAGGCCCCTAAGGGGCGCCCTCCCATCCGGCATTTCTTTTGGCCAACGACGAGTTTTCGTTAAGGAGCGTGCAATCATGGAACTCATTCAACAGCTGGTCAACGGCATTTCGCTAGGCAGCATTTATGCGCTCATCGCGCTTGGCTATACGATGGTGTACGGCATTGTTCGGCTCATTAACTTCGCCCATGGCGACGTCTTTATGGTCGGTTCATTCGTCGGTTTTTATGCCGTAACGATGCTTGGTGTCGGCTTTTTCCCGGCGCTTTTGCTGGCGATGGCCTCTTGCGCCGTGCTTGGGATGATCATCGAGCGGATTGCGTACAAGCCGCTGCGCAATGCGGCGCGCATCGCAGTGCTCATTACGGCGATCGGCGTATCGCTCTTGATTGAGTACGTCACGATTTATTTGCGCGGGGCCCAGCCGGAAGCGTATCCGAGCACGCTGCTGCCGGATCGGAACTTGAAGCTGTTTGGCGTTGTCATCAGCAGCCAGTCGCTGTTCATCCTCGGCACGTCCCTCGTTTTGATGATCCTTCTTCAGTTCATTGTTCACCGGACAAAAATCGGGAAAGCGATGCGCGCCGTCTCTCATGATGCGGAAGCGGCCCGGTTGATGGGAATCAACGTCGACAACACGATTTCGGCCACGTTCGCCATCGGTTCGGCGCTTGCAGGGGCGGCAGGCGTTATTTTCGGCATTTATTATACAAAAATCGAGCCATTGATGGGCATTCTTCCCGGATTAAAAGCGTTTGTCGCCGCCGTGTTGGGCGGAATCGGCATCATTCCGGGAGCGATGGTCGGGGGGCTTTTGCTTGGCGTCATCGAATCGCTCGTCAGCGGGCTCGGCTACTCGCTTTGGCGCGACGGAGTGGCGTTTGTCATTTTAATTCTCATCCTCATTTTCCGGCCGGCCGGATTGTTTGGCAAGAACGTACGAGAAAAAGTGTAAAGGATGGTAGGGAACAATGGCAACTTGGAAGCGGACGCGTGGATTTTGGGTTTCCGTCATACTGGCCTTCTCCTTTTTCGTTGTTGTCGAGTGGCTGATTGCAAGCGGAACGTTAAACATCTTTTATGTGAATACCCTCTTTTTTATGGCGATTAATGTCATTTTGGCCGTCAGCCTTCATTTAATTATCGGGATCACCGGACAATTTTCCATTGGCCATGCCGGTTTTTTCGCCGTTGGCGCCTATGCCTCCGCGATTATGACGATGAAGCTGCAGCTGCCGTTTGCGGCCGGCGTTTTGGCTGCCGGGGTGGCGGCGGCGCTCGCCGGCCTCATCATCGGCGTGCCGAGCTTGCGTTTAAAAGGCGATTATTTGGCGATCGCCACGCTCGGCTTTGGCGAAATTGTCCGCATCGCGCTCTTGAACATCGATTACGTCGGCGGGGCGAGCGGCATGACGGTGACGCATATGACGACATGGCCGTGGGTGTTCGCCTGCCTGTTTGCCACCATTTTGGTGATCGCCAACTTCACGAACTCGACGCACGGACGGGCGTGCATCTCGATCCGCGAAGATGAAATCGCCGCCGATGCCATGGGGATCAACACGACGTATTACAAAGTGGCGGCATTTGTGATCGGTTCGTTTTTCGCCGGCATCGCCGGAGCGCTGTATGCGCACCACTTTTACATTATTCAGCCATCGAACTTTGGCTTCCTGAAATCGTTCGACATTTTGATTTTCGTCGTCCTCGGTGGGCTCGGCAGCCTATCCGGCGCGGTGGTGGCCGCGGTGTTGCTGACGATCGTTTCGACATTCTTGCAAAACTATCCGGAAACGCGGATGATCATTTACAGCATCGTCTTGATTTTGGTGATGCTGTACCGTCCAACCGGGTTGATGGGGACGAAAGAACTATCTTCGCTCTTCAAATGGCGGAAGGCAGCGCAGGGAGGAATGAATCATGGCGGCAAAAACACCGTTGCTTAAAGCAGAAAACGTCGGCATCCAGTTTGGCGGGCTCAAGGCGCTCTCCGGTGTGACGATGGAGCTATATCAAGGGGAGCTTGTCGGGCTCATCGGCCCGAACGGCGCGGGGAAAACGACGCTGTTTAACTTGTTGACGGGCGTGTATGTGCCGACTGACGGGCGGATTATGCTTGACGGCGAGACGTTGAACGGACTGCCGCCGTATAAAATTACGCGCAAAGGGATCAGCCGGACGTTTCAAAACATTCGCCTGTTCGGCGAGCTGTCGGTGCTCGACAATGTGAAAGTCGCCTACCATGCGCACGCCCGCCATTCGATCGCGAGCTCCATTCTCCGCCTCCCGTCCCATTTCCGCGGGGAAAAGGAAATGGAAGAAAAGGCGATCGAGTTTTTAAAAATTTTCCAGCTTGACGGCGTCATGCACGAGAAAGCGAAAAACTTGCCGTACGGCCAGCAGCGCCGGCTTGAGATCGCCCGGGCGCTGGCGGCGCAGCCAAAAGTGCTTTTGCTTGACGAGCCGGCCGCCGGCATGAACCCGCAAGAAACGAAAGAATTGATGAACTTGATCGCGTTTATCCGCGAACGGTTTGCGTTGACGATTTTGTTGATCGAACACGATATGTCGCTTGTGATGGGCATTTGTGAGCGCATTTACGTGTTGGACCACGGCCAATTGATCGCCCACGGCACGCCGGAACAAGTGCGCAGCAACCCGAAAGTGATCGAGGCTTACCTTGGCGAGGAGGTGTCGTGACGTGTTGAAAGTGGAGGCAATCGATGTGTTTTACGGCAACATTCATGCCTTAAAAGGCGTATCGCTTGAGGTGAACAAAGGCGAGATCGTCACGCTGATCGGCGCAAACGGCGCCGGCAAAACGACGCTGCTAAAAACGATCTCCGGCTTGTTGAAGCCGAAAAGCGGCGACATCGTCTACGAAGGGGCTTCGATCGCCGGCAAGGCGGCGCAAACGATCGTCAAGCAAGGCATTTCCCACGTGCCGGAAGGGCGGCGCGTGTTCGCCAATATGACGGTCGAGGAAAACTTGGAGCTTGGCGCGTTTTTGCGCAAAGACAAAGACGGCATTCAACAAGACTTTGCCAAAGTCTTTCAGCTGTTCCCGCGCCTCGAGGAGCGGCGCAAGCAGCTGGCCGGCACGCTTTCGGGCGGCGAGCAGCAGATGCTCGCCATCGGCCGTGCGCTCATGGCGCGCCCGAAGCTGCTCTTGCTTGATGAACCGTCGATGGGGCTCGCGCCGCTGCTGGTGAAGACGATTTTCCGCATCATTCAGGAAATCAACGAATCGGGAACGACGATTTTGCTTGTCGAACAAAACGCCCACATGGCGCTCTCCATCGCCGACCGCGCCTACGTCATCGAATCCGGGCGCGTCGTCCTGTCGGGGGCGGCGAGCGAGCTGCAGGCGAGCGAGCAAGTGAAACAGGCGTATTTGGGCGGGCATTAACGAAAGCAGAAAGACGAAAAGAGGCCGACATCGGCCTCTTTTTTGTCCAGCCGCCGCTGCTAGCGGCGCCGCTGTTGCTGCCGCTCGGCCCGCTCCCACGCTTTCAAGTGCGGATACGGGTCAAACGCCCACTCCGTATAGCCGTTGTCTTTGTACATGCCGTAATGGAGGTGGGGCGGGAACTTTCCAGCGGTGCCCGGCGGCCCGTAGCCGGAGCTGCCGACCGAGCCGATGATCGTGCCCGGCTCGACGATTTGCCCTTCGCGAAGCCCGGCGGCAAAGCCGTTCAAATGGGCAAAATAATGGTACGTGTTGTTGATGTCGCGGATGCCGACGCGCCAGCCGCCGTATTTATTCCATCCTTTCAGTTCGACAATGCCATAGCACGTCGAGCGGACCGGCACGCCGTAGCCGGCGAAAATGTCGGTTCCTTCATGAATGCGGCGCCCGCCCCAGCCGCGCGCATCGCCCCACGTGTCGCGGTAGCTGTAATTCGCCCGCAACGGGAGCGGAAAGACATGGTCATCCAGTTTCAATGTCTTGTATTTTTTGTAAATCTTCACTTTTCCTAAAATCAAATCCACCGTTTTGGAGCGCTGGTAATAGTTCCAAAGCGCGATTTTAATATGGCGATGATCGATGCCGTATGTCTGCAAATAGCGCGCCATGGCCATGATGACGTCGTCGTCGTCATCCGCCCGCGCCTTGCCGTCCCCGTCTCCGTCCACACCGAGCCCGCCAAACTGGGAAATCGTAAACGGGTTCGTATCGTGCGGATTTTTGTTCAGCGGTCCGGCCCATACGTCCGGTTTCATATAAATGCCGAGGACGCCGGTTGGTTTTGGCAAGTCGCGGCGCGCTTGCCGGATGTTCCGTTCATACTGGTCGATGGCGGCAAAGTAATACCATGGAATGAGCGAAACCGTCTCCGCTTTTTTATACAGCTCCATGCGCTGTTCGTATACTGCGTCGTCGTTTTCCGCCGCGGAAGCCGCGCTGGCCGCTATGAACAACACCGTCGCCACCCATAGGGCGACAAACCATCGGTGCACGTGGAATCCCCCCTTTTCGCCCATTTCATATGTTTAGTTTGGGGAGAAACAGGCGATTCATAAATGTTAAAAAGAGGAAAGTGGCTTATTTTTTTGTGTTTTTTCGCGTTTTTCATTTATAATGAAAATGGAACAATCCTCGACAAGTGGAGTGAGAACGATGGCAACAAACGAAGAACATGTCCGCAAGCCGGACTGGCTGAAGATTAAACTGAACACGAATGAACATTATATCGGATTGAAGAAGCTGATGCGGGAAAACCGTTTACATACTGTGTGCGAAGAGGCGAAGTGCCCGAACATTCATGAGTGCTGGGCGGTAAGGCGGACGGCGACGTTTATGATTTTGGGCAGCGTCTGCACGCGCGCCTGCCGCTTTTGCGCCGTCAAAACCGGGCTCCCGACCGAGCTTGACTGGCAAGAGCCGGAACGCGTCGCCGAGTCGGTGCGCATCATGAATTTAAAACACGTCGTCGTTACGGCCGTCGCCCGCGATGACCTCAAAGACGGCGGGGCGGCGGTGTTTGCGGAAACGGTGCGTGCCATCCGCCGGAAAAATCCGTTTACGACGATTGAAGTGCTGCCATCGGATATGGGCGGCGTGTATGAAAACTTAAAAACGCTGATGGACGCCCGTCCCGATATTTTAAACCATAACATCGAAACGGTGCGCCGTCTGACGCCGAGAGTGCGCGCCCGGGCGACGTATGAACGCTCGCTTGAGTTTTTGCGGCGCGCGAAAGAACTGCAGCCGGACATTCCGACGAAATCGAGCATCATGGTCGGCCTTGGGGAAACGAAAGAGGAAATTATCGAAGCGATGGACGATTTGCGCGCCAACCATGTCGACATTTTGACGATCGGCCAATATTTGCAGCCGACGAAAAAACATTTGAAAGTCGTCAAATATTACCATCCGGACGAATTCCAAGAGCTGAAAGAAATCGCGCTGAGCAAAGGGTTCAGCCATTGCGAGGCCGGTCCGCTCGTCCGTTCGTCGTACCATGCCGACGAGCAGGTGAACGAAGCGGCGAAAGCGCGGCAGCTGAAGGCGTGAAGATGGCAAGCGCCCGGGCTTGCGGAGTCAAAGCCGGCGTCCGCCCCCCTCGTTGCCGCCAAACAGCCTGCGAGGGAAGATGCGGGCATCGCGCCCAGGCGGCAAACACTTTGACTGGCGGCTTTTGTTGCCGGAAAAAAGAAACGGTCGTGCCTCTTTAAGAAACAGGCAGACCGTTTTCTTTCGCTACCGTCCGGCCGGCGTCGGCCGCGGCGTGCCGTCGCGGAAGTCGCGGTCGAGGTGGTCGTTTGTCTCGTTGATCATTTCGCCGTTTTCATTTTCCCCGTCGCTCAGCTTTTTCCCTTGCGGATATTTCAACATCCGCTGAATCGTGGCATCGAGAAGTTGGTCGATATTGCGCGCGTTCGAATCAAGGCGCCCGAAGCGCTCAATGTCTTTCATCAGCTGTGGATTGTCGGCGATATACACATGGTAGTAGCGGGGAACGACGGACAGCGCTGTCTTTTTCACTTGGTCGGCGGTTTGCTGCCGATTTTTTGTGTCGGCGTCATAGACGACAAGCACCTCTTCATCGGTGACGAGCGTGGCGACGTCGTTGACGCCCGGCAGCTGCGTGCACAGTTTGCTGATTAAATCGGCGGCTTGCTCGCGGTTGAACGACGGCATGTCGTTATAGCGGTTTGCATCGCCGAGGATCGGGCTTTTTTGATGGCGGACGTAGCCGAAGTTGTTCATCGGCGTGTCATCGCCGTTTGGCACCCCGTTTTCGTTGTATAGCTCATTGCGGTCGGTCACATTGATCGTATTGCCGCTCCGTTTGTAGACGTCGGTGTTTTCGTCCTGCGCCGTCTGCGCGCAGCCGGCCAGGGCGATCGCCGTTCCGAACGCGGCGGCGATCCAACATCGGTTCATCGTCAGCACCCCCCTCGCTTTTAGGGTGGCACGCGGTTCGCTGTTTGATAACAGTAATTGATTGGGTGCGGTTCATCGTTTATGATGAAAGTGGAAAGGCGAGGTGAGAGCGGTGATTTGCATTAACAACCATTGTTATGAACTGGTTGAAAACGTCAAAAACGCGTTTAACGAAGAGGCGTTTCGCGCCCGATACGCCGATATTTTAGGGAAGTACGACTACATTGTCGGCGATTGGGGATACAATCAGCTTCGCCTGCGCGGGTTTTTCGATGACCATAACCAAAAGGCGACGTATGATACGAAAATCAGCACGCTGTCCGAGTATTTGTATGAATATTGCAATTTTGGGTGCGCCTATTTTGTGTTGCGCAAGGTGAAGCGGTAAAGGCGGCAGCCGCCCGCTGCCGGGCGGCCGCACGTCATTCGCCTTCGTTGTATGGAAACTGCTCGCTTTGGCGCGGGTCGTCGTGCGGCGGATGGGAGGCCGGATCGCGCCTTGGAATGTTTTGGTGAAACGATTTGAACTCATAGTTGAAGGCGCTGTAATGGCGCTGCCCTTCCTTCCACGGCGTGCTTTTGTTCTCGACCAGGGCGTCATCGCGGCGCGGCGAGCCGTACGGACCTTCCGGGAATTCTTCGGCGGTTAAAAAGTTGCGCTGTTTTTCGACGACGGAAAAGTCGGCATATTGTTCCCGTTCCGCCATTCGTCTCACCTTCCTTGCTGCCGGGGTGTTTCATAAGATGCCCAAAACCGAGGAAGGTTATGAAAGGCATTCGTCCAAAAAGGCGCGCAGCTCGTCGGCGTCTTGTTCGCTGAGTGCATAGGCGCGTTCGATATAGCCCGGCTCCTCCAAATCGTCGCGGCCAAGAATGGCAAACCGGTTGCTTTGCAAATCCAGCACCAAATATTTCCCATAAAAGCGGTCAGTTTCAATTAACGCCAAATCGAACCGCTGCCGCTCGCCGACAAAGCTGACGAAGCGGACGGCCGCTTCGACGGTGTCGTCGTATAAATAAAACCGTTCACCCATCATTTGAGCCCCTCCTGTTTTTTCGCCTATGTCCATCATAGCAGACGAACGGCGAAAAAGGGAGGAAGGCGGGGAAGAAAAAAGGAGGACGAGCCATGTATTTTGTCGACCGAAACAAATTGGAAGAGCGGCTTCGCTGCATGGAGCAACTGATGGCGCACTACAAAGCGCAGCGCCACTGGGACGGCGCGCTTGAGCGGCTGGCGCTCGAGCGGATCGCTCATGTCCTCATCGAGGCGGTGCTCGATGTCGGCAACGCGATGATTGACGGCTTTATTATGCGCGACCCGGGGAGCTATAACGACATTATTGACATTTTGACTGACGAGCAGGTGATTTCGGCTGAGGACGGCGAGCGGCTGAAAGCGTTCATCGCCCACCGGAAAGCGCTCGTCCAAAACTATACGAACGTCGATCACGCGAAACTGCTCGCGGATTTGAACGAACAGCTGCCGGCGCTTGAGGCGTACCCGAAGGCGGTGCGCCATTACTTGGAAAGCGAGCTCGGCCCGGTGTCGGCGTTTGGCAGCGAATCGATGGACGGAAAGGAGACCGACAACCGTTGAAACGATACAAAGGCTATTTGCTTGACTTGGACGGGACAATGTACCGCGGCGCAGAATGCATCGCCGAGGCGCGCGAGTTTGTGAACGAGCTGCACCGCCGCAGCCTCCCGTATTTGTTTGTCACGAACAACTCGTCGCGCACGCCGGCGCAAGTGGCGGAAAAATTGCGCTCATTCGGCGTGCCGGCGGAAGAGAGGCATGTCTTCACAACAAGCCAGGCGACGGCGAACTACATTTTTGAGCGAAAGCCGGACGCGTCCGTTTATGTCATCGGCGAGGAAGGGATCCGCACCGCGTTGGCGGAAAAAGGGTTCCGCTTCGCTGGGGAGGACGCAGACGTGGTGGTCATCGGCATCGACCGCCAGCTGACGTACGAGAAGCTTGCCATCGCGTGCCTTGCCGTCCGCAACGGGGCGATGTTCATTTCGACAAACGGCGACATCGCCTTGCCGACCGAGCGCGGGCTGTTGCCGGGCAACGGCGCCATCACGTCCGTCGTCGCCGTTTCGACGCAAGTGAAGCCAACGTTTATCGGCAAGCCGGAAAACATCATTATGGAGCAGGCGCTTAAGGTGCTTGGCGTTCCAAAGGAAGATGTGTTGATGATCGGCGACTATTACGAGACGGATATTTTAGCCGGCATGAACGCGGGCATCGATACGCTGCTCGTCCATACGGGCGTCACGACGAAAGAGATGCTCGCCCGCTACGAACGGCAGCCGACCTATACGGCTGATTCGCTCCGCGAATGGATGGAGCGCCTGTAAAGCAAGAGGGGTGTCCCGAAAGGCTCGGGGCACCCTTTCTCATGACCGGGTGCAGCAACAAAGCCATCGATGCGAACCAACAAATCGTGTTTGGCTTGTGGGGTGCTGCTATTTCGTCTTTTGCATGGATGCTTCGCGCCGCCGCTCACTCGGCGTTGGCGGCCCGATGCGCCAGGCGGCTGGATGCCGCTGCGGCGATGGCGCCGACAATGTCGTCCAAAAACGTGTTGCATTTGCCGGTCGATTTATCATTTAAATATTGCAAAATGCCCGGTTTTTGCTTATCGATATATCCGTAGTTCGTAAACCCGATCGATCCGTACACATTGACGATTGACAGCGCCAAAATTTCGTCGACGCCATACAGCCCTTCATCGCGGCGGATGATCGACTGCAGCGGTTCATCGAGCCGACCGTCTTCGGCGAGTTTATCCAATTGGATGCCGGTTAGAATCGCATTTTGCACTTCGCGTTTCGAAATGACGCGGTTGACGTTTTTGATGCACTCCTCCATCGTTAAATCGGGATGATATTTTGATTGCAAGTAATAAACGAGCTCCGCAATTTTTTCCACGGTCACCCCCCGTTCCTCAAGCCATCGGCGGGCGGTTTGTTCAAGGTTGTTCATATCCGGTTTGGTCATGGTTTGTCACCCATTCTTTTGAAAAAGTCGTTTGTTATATATACGTTATCATGCCATGAATGTATCCTTCGTATAAAGAAAAATGCTCATCGGTTTTTTTGACGCCTGCTGTCATATATAAACAATAGCCGCCCTTGCCGCGGCTATGGGCCCGGGAATCAGCGCGCAAAAGTCCGTTCCCGTCCGGGCGGCATCGGGGCGGCGACGACATGGAGGGAGGAAGAATGCAAGCCAAAAAGACAAAGGAGGAGCGGACATGGAAACATGGGTATATGAGCAATATGACATGCGCGTCGGACGGATGGAACAGCGGGGAGCGTCTACGGTCGTTTGGCATAAACAAGAGCGGTTTCTCATCGTGCCGGCGGATGGGCGGAGCGAGGCGGAGCTGGAAGAGCGTCAGCAAATGAGCCGCTATTTGCGGGCGAAAGGGGTGGACGGCGTCGGGGAGCTGGTCAAAACGAAACATGGGACGTATATTGCCCCCTGCCAAGGCCAGCCGTTCGTCCTCCTCCGCGCGCCGCTTCCGGCCGCCCGCCTTCGTTCGCTCGGCCGCGAACTGGCGCTCATGCATGAATACGGGCGCTCTTGCCCGCTGCCGATCACATCCTGCCGGCGCATCGGCCAATGGCGCGAACTGTGGGCGAAGCGAATCGACCAAATGGAGGCGTTTTGGGCGAACATGATGGCAGCGGGGCCGGCATCGCCGTTTGACCGCCTGTTTCTTGAATCGTTCCCGTACTATTTAGGATTGGCGGAAAACGCCGTGCAATATGTGGCTGACACAGAGCTCGACGACGAACCGCTGCGCGTCGATTATGCGGCGTTTTGCCATGAGCGCCTGCCGCAAGCCGGCTGGGTCGAAGGAACGGAGGCGAAGCTGCCGCTCGATTGGGTGTACGACCATTGCGCCCGTGATTTGGCGGAATGGGTGCGCCATTTGTACCACAAGCGCGGGCTAGGCTGTCAACGGGCAGTGCGGCAGTTCTTCCAAGATTACGGGCATTTGGCGCCGCTGTCGTCGTTTGCCTGGCGGCTGGTTTATGCGCGCCTGCTGTTTCCGCTTCCGTATTTTGAATGCATCGAGGCGTATTATACGACGGCGGACCGCGAAGAGCAGGCGAGGCAGGAACGGGCGCTGCGGCAGTTGCTTGACGCATCGCGCGAGTATGAGCAGTTTTTGGCGTCATTTGCTGAGATCGCCGGCATCGCCAACCATATCCGGCTGCCGGCCGTTGAATGGCTGCCGCCGGCGCCATGAGGGGGAAGAAACTTCCCGTTTTTTCAGCTGAAGCAGGCCTGGGTGATTTTCCTTTTTATAGAAAGGAAACACCCTGTTTTTTTCAGCCGAAGCGGGTGTACGCTCGTTTCCATTCGAGGGGGAGGGGGAACGGGTTCGGGTGTTCAGCCGAAGCGAATGGGGGCCTGTTTTCTTTCCGTGACAGGGGGTCTTCGTTTTTGTCCGCAACGAACGAGTGCCGACTTTTCCGAACCACCGGAACGGACAACTTCCCGTTTTTTTTCAGCTGGAGTTGTGATAAGATTTAGAAAAAATGAGATGGAGGGCTGTTTCATGACGAAACCGTACGTCTTTGTGACGCGAAAGCTGCCGGAGGAGGTGATCGCCCCGCTCGCCGCCGTCGCCGAGGTCGGCATGTGGCCGCATGAGGACGTGGCTGTGCCGCACGAGGTGTTGGTGGAAGAGGCGAAAAAGGCGGCGGCCCTTTTGCCGATGGTGTCCGACCCGATCGACGAGGACGTGCTGGCGGCCGGTTCAGGGCTTAAAGTCGTCGCCAACATGGGCGTCGGCTATGACAACATTGACGTGCCGGCGGCAACGAAGCGCGGCGTTCTTGTGTGCAACACGCCGGATGTGCTGACCGATACGACGGCTGATTTGACGTTTGCTTTGCTGCTCGCCACTGCCCGCCGCCTTGTCGAAGCAGCCGAATTTTTGAAAGAAGGAAAATGGAAAAGCTGGAGCCCGTTTTTGCTGGCGGGCGCCGATGTCCATCATAAAACGATCGGCATCGTCGGCATGGGCAACATCGGGCAGGCGGTGGCGAAGCGGGCGAAAGGGTTTGACATGGATGTGTTGTATTACAACCGCTCGCGCCGTCCGGAGGCGGAAGAGAAGCTGGGCGCCGTCTACCGCCCGTTCGCCGATTTGCTTGCCGAGAGCGATTTTGTCGTCTGCTTGACGCCGCTGACCCGCGAGACGCGCCATTTGTTCAACCGCGAGGCGTTTCGGCAAATGAAAACATCGGCGATTTTCATTAATGCGGCGCGCGGCGCGGTCGTTGATGAACAGGCGCTTTATGAGGCGCTTGTCGCAGGGGAGATCGCCGCTGCCGGGCTCGATGTGTTTGAGAAAGAGCCGGTCGCCGCCGATCATCCGCTTCTGTCGCTTCCGAACGTTGTGGCGTTGCCGCATATCGGCAGCGCCACATACGAAACGCGGCGAGCAATGATGACGTTGGCGCGCGACAACATCATCGCTGTCTTGGAAGGCCGGTCGCCGTTGACCCCGGTGAACGAGCTGTCGTAAAACTTTTCATTGCCAAATGGCTGATCGTCTTTTATAATGTCTACTATAAAAATACAAATGTCTACTGTACGTAAACAGAAGGAGCGGGAATCATGGAAAAACCAATTTTGGTCGGATTGTTAGGACTAGGAACGGTCGGGAGCGGCGTGGTGAAAATTATCGAAAACCACCAGGAAAAATTGATGCACCAAGTCGGCTGTCCGGTGAAGGTGAAAAAAATCCTCGTCCGTGACGTACATAAGCCGCGCGATGTCGCCGTCGACCCCGCATTGTTGACGACAAGCGCCGCCGACGTGATCGACGATCCGGACATCAATGTCATCATCGAGGTGATGGGCGGCGTCGAGGAGACGAAAGAGTGGCTGTTGCGGGCGCTCCGCCAAGGGAAGCACGTGGTGACCGCGAACAAAGATTTAATGGCTGTCTACGGTTCAGAGCTGCTTCGGGTGGCGGCGGAGCACCGTTGCGATTTGTTTTATGAAGCGAGCGTCGCCGGCGGCATTCCGATTTTGCGCAGCCTGGTCGACGGCTTGGCGTCCGACCGGATCACCAAGCTCATGGGCATCGTGAACGGAACGACGAACTACATTTTGACGAAAATGTCGCAAAACGGCGCTTCGTATGAAGCCGTGCTGGCGGAAGCGCAGGCGCTCGGGTTCGCCGAGGCCGATCCGACGTCAGACGTGGAAGGGCTCGATGCGGCGCGAAAAATGGCGATTTTGGCCCGCCTCGGCTTTTCGATGGACATCGACCTGGACGATGTGCAAGTGAAAGGAATCACCGAAGTGACCGAGGAAGACTTGAACTACGGGAAGCGGCTTGGCTACACGATGAAATTGATCGGCATCGCCCAGCGCGACGGGCAGAAGGTCGAAGTGAGCGTCCAGCCGACGTTTTTGCCGGATTCGCACCCGCTTGCGTCGGTGCATAACGAATACAACGCCGTCTATGTGTATGGCGAAGCGGTCGGGGAGACGATGTTTTACGGGCCGGGGGCGGGCAGCCTGCCGACGGCGACAGCCGTTGTCTCCGATCTGGTCGCGGTGATGAAAAACATGCGCCTTGGCGTCAACGGCCATTCCGCGGTCGCCCCGCAATATGAAAAGCAATTGAAAGCGCCAGCGGAAATTTTCTCAAAATACTTTTTGCGCATTCATGTGAAAGACCAAGTCGGTGCATTTGCGAAAATTACGACGCTGTTTTCGCAGCGCGGGGTGAGCTTTGAGAAAATTTTGCAGCTGCCGCTGAAAGAAAACGGTCTGGCGGAAATCGTGATCGTGACGCATGACGCCTCGCAGCAAGACTACGAAGACATTTTGCAGCAGCTGGGCGATTTGGAAATCGTCGAGCGCGTCCAAAGTTCGTATCGGGTGGAAGGGGAGAAACGGTAATGGCATGGAACGGCCTGCTTGACGCCTATGGCGAGTTTTTGCCGCTCACGGCGGCGACGCCGAGGCTGTCACTTTGCGAAGGGAACACGCCGCTCATTCCGCTGCCGCGTCTGTCGGAAGAGCTTGGGATCACCTTGTATGTCAAGGTTGAAGGGGCGAACCCGACCGGTTCGTTTAAAGACCGCGGCATGGTGATGGCGGTGGCGAAAGCGAAAGAGGAAGGAAGCCATACGATCATTTGCGCGTCAACTGGCAACACGTCGGCGTCGGCGGCCGCCTATGCGGCGCGCGCCGGCATGCGTTGCCTCGTCGTTGTGCCGAACGGGAAAATCGCGCTTGGCAAACTGGCGCAAGCGGCGATGTACGGCGCGGAGATTTTCGCGATTGACGGCAACTTTGACGAGGCGCTGAAAATGGTGCGCCGCCTGAGCGAAACGGCGCCGATTACGCTTGTCAACTCGGTCAATCCGCACCGGATCGAAGGGCAGAAAACGGCGGCGTTCGAAGTGTGCGACCAGCTTGGCCGCGCCCCGGACGTGCTCGCCATTCCGGTCGGCAACGCCGGCAACATCACCGCCTATTGGAAAGGGTTTAAGGAGTACCATGCGGCCAAAGGGACCGGGCTGCCGCAAATGCGCGGCTTTGAAGCGGAAGGAGCGGCAGCGATCGTCCGCAACCGGGTGATTGAACAGCCGGAAACGGTGGCGACGGCGATCCGCATCGGCAATCCGGCGAGCTGGGAAAAAGCGGTCGAGGCCGCCAACGAATCGCGCGGAAAAATCGATGAGGTGAGCGATGCCGAAATTTTGGCCGCCTACAAGCGGCTCGCCCGGACGGAAGGCATTTTTGCCGAGCCGGCATCATGCGCGGCCATCGCCGGGGTTATCAAACAGCGCGAACGGAACGAAATCGAACGCGGCAGCCTCGTCGTGGCGGTTTTGACCGGCAACGGCTTGAAAGACCCGGCCATCGCCTTGGAGACGGCGGCGATTGAGCCGGTCGTGCTGCCGAATGATGAACGAGCTGTCTTGGAGCGTTTGCAAGGGGTTGTCCGCACATGAAAGAAGACGAGATGTTGAAAATCATCGTGCCGGGCAGCACGGCGAACTTAGGGCCCGGCTTTGACTCGGTCGGGCTCGCCGTCAACCGTTACTTGACGCTTGATGTTCGCTTGGCGGAAGCGTGGTCGTTTGCGCCCAAAACACCGGAAGTCAGCGGCATTCCGCGCGGGACGGACAATTTGGTGTACGAGGTGGCGGACAAGGTGGCGGACGCGCACGGCCGGCGGCTGCCGAGCTGCGCGGTCGATGTGTACAGCGACATTCCGTTTACGCGCGGGCTAGGCAGCAGCGCAGCGGCGGTCGTCGCCGGCGTGGAGCTCGCCGATGCGCTGCTCGAGCTAGGCCTGTCGCGCGAACAAAAGATGGAATGGGCGGCCCGCTATGAAGGGCATCCCGACAATGTCGGCGCCTCGCTGTACGGGGGGCTGGTCATCGGCTGCTGCCGCGAAGCGGGGGTGGATGTCGTCCGTGTGCCGGAATTTGATGTGGAGATCGTCGCCATTATCCCCGGTTATGAACTGGAAACGAAAAAAGCGCGCGGACAGCTGCCGGCCCAATGGCCGCGGGCGCGCGCCGTCGAGGCAAGCGCCGTCAGCAACGTCCTTGTCGCCGCCTTGCTCACGAAAAACTGGAAGCTCGCCGGCCGGATGATGGCGGCCGATTTGTTCCACCAGCCGTACCGGAAACCGCTCGTTCCGGAGCTGGCGCGGGCCGAGGCGCTTGCCGAGGAATACGGAGCGATCGGCGCGGCGCTGAGCGGGGCGGGGCCGACAGTGCTCGTCTTTGCCGAACCGGGTCAAGGAGAGCGGCTGGCGCACCAGCTGCGCCCGCATTTTCCGACGTGCGACATCGCGCGTCTTTCCGTCGAGCCGCGCGGCAGCCGCGTCTACAAGCTGGCGCTTGAAGCTTGACCGCCAGCGGCAGTCCGGTTTTCGGGGTCGTCCGGAAGCGGACGGTGTCCGCCCGCCGGCGACAAAAAAATCCGAACAGCGGTCGCTGTTCGGATTTTTCATTAAAACACTTGTTCCACTTCAACGACGCCCGGCACTTCTTCAAACAAGGCGCGTTCGATCCCCGCTTTCAGCGTGATCGTCGAGCTCGGGCAGCTGCCGCATGCGCCAAGGAGACGGAGTTTGACAACGCCGTCTTCGACATCGACAAGTTCGCAGTCGCCGCCGTCGCGAAGCAGGAACGGACGGAGTTTATCTAAAACTTCTTGTACTTGTTCTTTGATTTCTTGATCCGTCATTTTCATCGACTCCTTTCCCTATTTTTTATTATAATCATGGTAGCGGAAAAAATCTAATGATAAATTTTGTTTTCGCAAAGGGTGACAACGATGACATTCAAGCCGGTTGAAATTTGTGTGTACGGGGCCGACATCATTTGTCCGTCGTGCGTGCAGCTGCCGTCGTCGAAGGAAACGTATGAGTGGCTCGAGGCCGCGCTGCGCCGCAAATATCCCGACCAGCCGTTTGTGATGACGTACGTCGACATTTTCGCGCCGCCCGCTGACGATGAGGCAAAGCGGAAACTGGCGCAGACGATCGTTGAGGAAGATTGGGTGTACCCGGTCGTGGTCGTGGAAGGGGAAGTCGTGGCCGAAGGCAATCCGCGGCTGAAGTCGATTTATGCGGAAATGGAGAAATACGGCTACCGCTCATCGTAAGCGGCAGGTGAACGCCATCTAAAGAGGAGGCGGGGAGTCCCCCGCCGCTTTTGTTGGCGTGAATGAACAGGAAGCCAAAGCGGCCGCCTGCGCAGCAGGTTAATACCCATGATGGTACTTGTACATCCACAAAATGCCCGACTTTAACAGGCGCGGCACGCGTCCGGTGAGCGGGCGGTCCGCGACGAGGCCGAAGCCGTGTTTTTTGCCGAGTGAGCCGAGAATGCCTTTCAGCTTGATCGGCGGGAATTCGCTCGGCGGCTCTTCGCCGTTCCACCGTTTTTGCAGCACTTGGACGATTTGCTCCGCCTGCGCTTCGGCGAGCTGGGCGCTTGGCGAATGCGGCAGGCTTGCACAGTCGCCGACGACGTAGGCGTTTTCATAGCCGGGGATGTGATGCTGCTTCGTCAAGACGACGCGGCCTTGTTTATCTTTTTCAACGTTCAGTGCGCGGACGACGCGGTTCGGCTGAATGCCGGCCGTCCAGACGATGACATCGCACGCGACCGGCTCGTCATGATTGTACAGGACGCCCGGCTCGACTTTTGTGACGTTCGAATGGCGGACGATTTCCACTTGATGATCGATGAACCAGCCTTCCACATAATCGCTTAGCCGCTTTGGGAACATCGGCAAAATGCGTTCGCCGCGGTCAAACAGCTTAATGTGCAAGTCGGGGCGGCTTTCCGCCAGTTCGCTCGCCAGCTCGACGCCGCTCAACCCCGCACCGACGACGCCGACCGTCGCTTTTGGCGGCAAGTTGTTCAGCGCCTCATACGCGGCGCGCGCTTTGTCGATCGACTGAATGCTGTACGTGTAGACGTCAGCGCCCGGCACCCCGTGGTATTTGTCTTCGCAGCCGAGCCCGATGACGAGGTCGTCATAACGGACATCGCTTCCGTCGCCGAGGAAGACGAGCTGGTTGTCCAAATCGATCGCGGTGACTTCGCCGAACTGGTAGGTCAGTTGCGGATGCTCCGGAAACGGGACACGAATATGATGATCGCTGATCGTCCCTGCGGCCAAGGCATAATATTCCGTTTTTAAACAATGGTATGGAACGCGGTCAATGAGGATAATATGAATGTCGTTCGGCAATGCATCCGGGAGGAGGCGCTGCAAAATGCGCATATTGCCGTATCCTCCACCAAGCAGTACAAGTTGTCTCATGTCAAAAAATCCCCTTTTGTTCAGTTTCGTAAGCCGCCAATGCCATAAAAAAGTATAGCGAAATTGTGACAAAAGAACAACAATTTTTCTGGACGGCCGCCTCGGAGGCGCATAAGCTGACAAACCGCATCGTTTGGCGCTGAGAGCGCTCAACCGAAGCGGCATGGCGGCTTCCCTGTCGGCGGTCGGCGTCGTGCGTTCAGCGTCATGCCGTCGCTTGCCCCTTTTCTCAACTTGAGAAACCTTGCGCCAGCGCTTTTGATTTTCTCAAACTGGAGGGACGCTCTTTTTCCGCGCCCTTCTCGTGAGCATGTCCGTTGACGCCGCGCCGCAAAACGGCTACGATGGGAAGCAGGAAGGTGAACAGGCGATGATTTTGCCGATCATAGAATTTTGCATCAGCAACTTGGCGAGCGGGTCGTACAAAGCGATGGAAATGCTTGAAAAAGACCCGAATTTGGACATCATCGAATACAGCTGCTTAAGCTATTGCACGCGTTGTGCGGAAACGTTGTTTGCGCTCGTCAACGGCGAATTTGTCAGCGGCGAGACGCCGGAGCAGCTGGTGGAAAATATTTATAAACATTTGGAAGAAAATCCGATGTTTTGACTGAAAAAAGGAGGATGCCTGCAAGCGGCATCCTCTTCAATGTATATGAAAAAACGGGGGATATTCCCATTTTGTCCACACAAAGGATTTACTATACGCAAAAGGTGAAAAATTTTTCGGGAGGGCATATCGTGCGATCGTTTTCGTTTACGAAAATGCATGGGTTAGGAAATAGTTATATTTACGTCGATTTGTTTCGGGAAACGTTGCCGGAAGACGAGTTGCCGGCGATCGCCCGCCGCGTGTCGGATGTCAACACCGGCATCGGTTCGGATGGCTTGATCCTCATTTGCCCGTCCGATGAGGCGCCGGTGAAAATGCGCATCTTTAACAGCGACGGCTCGGAAGGGAAAAACTGCGGGAACGGCTTGCGTTGCGTGGCAAAATATGCGTATGAGCACGGCCTCGTCCGCGGCCGCTCGTTTTTGATTGAAACGCTCTCCGGGCTTGTCGAGGCGGAAGTCGCTGTCCAAAACGGCAAGGTAGCGAGCGTGACCGTCGATATGGGCGAACCGCGCCTCGCGCGGAGCGCTATTCCGATGGCCGGGCCGGAAGCGGCGCAGGTGGTCGCCGAGCCGTTTGTGGTAAACGGGCGCGAATATACGATTACCGCCGTTTCGATGGGAAACCCGCACGTCATTTTTTATGTCGAGGACATTGACGAAGCGCCGGTGACGACGCTCGGCCCGCTTGTCGAGAAAGATCCGCGCTTTCCGGAAGGGGTGAACGTCGAGTTTGTCGAAGTCGTCAATGAACGCGAGCTTCATTTCCGCGTCTGGGAGCGCGGCTCCGGCGTGACGCAGGCGTGTGGAACCGGAGCGTGCGCGGCCGTCGTCGCTTCGGTGTTGAACGGCAAAACGGCGCGCGGAGTGGAAACGGTCGTCCATTTGGCCGGCGGCGATTTGCGCATCGTCTGGGGGCATGACGGGCGTGTGCGCATGACCGGGCCGGCGGAGACGGTGTGCACTGGCGTGTATTTTTACGAAAGCGGGCAGAACGGTTGAGCACCCGGATGGGAAAGCGGTATACTATAAGCAAAGAGGAAAAAGGGGCAAAACGAGACCGGTTGGAAAGACGAGAACATGGAAAGGAGAGAGTCCAATGGCGGAAGCGATCGTGACGCTGACCGAAGCGGCGGCGTTTCAAATTAAGGACATGATGAAGGAGCAGGAAGAAGAGCACGCCTACCTGCGCGTCGGCGTCCATGGCGGCGGCTGCAGCGGGCTGTCGTACGGCATGGGCTTTGAGCACGAGCGGCGCGATGATGATATTGAATTCGAACAGCACGGGATTAAAATTTTGGTCGACCGCGACAGTGCCCCGATTTTGCGCGGCACGGTCATCGACTACAAGCAGTCTTTGCTTGGCGGCGGGTTTACGATCAACAACCCAAACGCCATCGCAACATGCGGCTGCGGCTCGTCGTTCCGCACCGCAACGAACGCCGGCACGCCGGAGCAATGTTAGCCGAATGGCATGAAATGCGCTGTTCAACGTATCAATCGTCCCCGGCGCACCGGGGCAATGCCGAGTGAACGGCTGAAGCCGCCCGTCGCCGGAGGCCGTTTCCAGACGGCCGTCAAAGGAAGGGGGAGCGCCGATGAAAGGGCAGTTGAATTTGTTGCTGGCGCTCGTGTTGGCGCTTGTCATCGCCCTTATGGCAGTGGCCAATGTCGAGCAAGTGACGATCCATTATTTGGCCGGTGAAACCCGCCTGCCGCTCATTGTCGTCATTTTCGGGTCGGCGATTGTTGGCGGTCTCGTTGTCGGCATGCTTGGTTGGGTGCGCTTGTTCAGCTTGCAGCGGCGGTTGAAGGCGGCGGAAAAGAAAAATGAGGAACTGGCAGCGCTTTTGGAGCAAACAGAGCGGCTGGATACGGCGGCCGCGAAAGAATAGCGCAATGAAAAACGCGCCCTGCTGCGACCGGGCGGCGGTTTCCGCCCGATTTGGCAGGGCGCGTTTTTTTTGCGTCAAACATTCTGGTTCCGTCGGGCTGTTGTTTTGGCAAGTACTGTTTTTCGTTCGTGTTATAGGCGAATCCGTTTCGGCGGTCGCCGCTTTTTTGCCGCTTAAAAGAGCGACGTGGAGTGCGCCGGCTGCATCCGCGCCGTCGGGTCGATGTACGTTTTGGCGCTGCTGATGGCGATCGGCGCTTCGCCAAAGCCGCAGGCGATCAGCTTGATTTTCCCGTCGTACGTGCAAATGTCGCCCGCCGCATACACGCCGGGGATGTTCGTTTCCATCCGCGAGTTGACTTTGATCGCATTTTTTTCGATGTCAAGCCCCCAGTTTTTGATGGGGCCAAGCGAAGAAATAAAGCCGTAGTTGACAATGACGGCGTCGACATCGATCGTTTCTTTCGTTCCTTCTTTCACATGCTCGAGGACGACCTGGCGGATGCCTTGGTCATCGCCGATGAGCTCGACCGGCACAAACGGCGTTTTCACGTGCACGCTTGACTTCATCAACTGTTCGACGCTATGTTCATGGGCGCGGAATTTGTCACGGCGATGCACAATCATGACGCTTTCGGCGATCGGTTCGAGCATGAGCGACCAGTCGACGGCCGAATCGCCGCCGCCGCAGACGAGCACGCGCTTTCCGGAAAACTGCCCCAAGTCGTTGATGAAGTAATGTAAGTTTTTTCCTTCATAGCGGGAAGCGCTTTCGATTTCGAGCCGACGCGGCTGAAAGGCGCCGTTTCCGGCGGTGATGATGATCGTTTTCGAATAATGGATTTGTTGATTGGTGACGAGTTTAAACGTTCCGTCCCCCTGCTTTTCGAGCGTGTCGACCGACTCGTTCAGGCAGACGGTCGGCGAAAATAGGTCCATCTGCTCTTTCAGCTGGTTGACAAGCTCTTGGGCGCGCACTTTCGGAAACCCGGCGACATCGTATATGTATTTTTCCGGATACAACGCAGCCAGCTGCCCTCCAAGCTGCGGAAGGCTTTCGATAATTTTCACTTTCATTTGCCGCAAGCCGCCGTAAAACGCGGCAAACATCCCGGTCGGCCCGCCGCCGATGATCGTGACGTCATAAAGATTCCGATCCTCTTTCACCGACATTCCTCCCCGCATATAAATAAATAAGGGCATTACAAGTTTATCTTACCATAAATGCGCGCCGTTATAACGGCGAATTTTTGCCGGGCCGGCGGAAAAAAAGGGCTTGAAAAGAGGAAAAAAAAGAACTAATATGGTTGTGGATAGATTGTTAATTTTTTGTGACAATCTGTCAACATTTTTTTGAAGGTTAACGTGAATACTTTCACAAACTTCGCTCAATAAAAATGGGGGCCGCAGCAAAAACTATCAGAAACGTGTGGAAAAAAATTAAAAAGGGTGGAAGTGATTCAAGTGAGAAAACCAAACGTTGTCATTTTAGGGGCTGGCTATGGCGGGCTCATGACGACCGTCCGCCTGCAAAAACTTGTCGGGGTGAACGAGGCGAACATTACGCTTGTCAACAAACACGACTACCATTATGAAACGACATGGCTCCATGAAGCGTCGGCTGGCACGTTGCACCATGACCGCGTCCGCTATCCGATCCGCGACGTCATTGATCGCAGCAAGGTGAAATTCGTCCAAGATACGGTGACGAAAATCGTGCCGGGCGAAAAGAAAGTGCTGCTTGAAAATGGCGAGCTGACGTACGATTATCTCGTCATCGCCCTCGGATTCGAATCGGAGACGTTCGGCATCAAAGGGCTGAAAGAGTACGCGTTCTCGATCGCCAACATCAACGCGGCGCGGCAAATCCGCGAGCATATCGAGTACCAGTTTGCGACGTACAACACGGAAGAGGAAAAGAAAGACGAGCGGCTGACGATCGTGGTCGGCGGGGCCGGGTTCACCGGCATCGAGTTTTTGGGCGAGCTCGTCAACCGCATTCCGGAGCTGTGCCGCGAATATGATGTCGATCCGCACAAAGTGCGCATCATTTGCGTCGAAGCGGCGCCGACCGCGCTGCCGGGCTTCGATCCGGAGCTTGTCGAATACGCGGTGAGCCAGCTCGAGCGCAAAGGAGTGGAGTTTAAAATCGGCACCGCCATTAAAGAGTGCACGCCGGATGGCATCATTGTCGCGAAAGGTGATGATGTCGAGGAAATTAAAGCCGGCACGGTCATTTGGGCGGCCGGCGTGCGCGGCAGCCGCGTCATCGAGGAATCTGGGTTTGAAGCGGCGCGGGCGCGCATTAAAGTGGACCCGTACTTGCGTGTCCCGGGGCATGAAGACATTTTCGTCGTCGGCGACTGTTCGCTCGTCATTGATGAAGAAACGAACCGCCCGTATCCGCCGACGGCGCAAATCGCCATGCAAGAAGGCCAGCTGTGCGCGAAAAACTTGGCGGTGCTCATCCGTGGACAAGGGGAGCTGGAGCCGTTTAAGCCGGATATTAAAGGGACGGTTTGCTCGCTCGGCCATGACGATGCGATCGGCGTTGTGTTCGGCAAAAAGTTGTGGGGAACGAAAGCGAGCTTCATGAAAAAAGTCGTCGACAACCGCGCTTTGTATTTGATCGGCGGCGTATCGCTCGTCATGAAAAAAGGGAAATTCAAGTTTTTCTGATGAAGGCCAAAAGAGGGCGCTCCCATCGCCAGGGGCGCCTTTTCTCATGGATGTTTCCGTTCGGGCCGGCTCTTTTTTATATGGCGGCTGACAGGGAACGGCTGCTTTCTTGTCGAAATACAAACAGGGACAACGATGGGAAAAGGATGAGGATGATGGACCACAAACGCGGAAACGTATGGATTGCCTCGGCCGGGCTTGTGATCAACGAAGCGGGCGAATGGCTTGTCGTCAAGAAAGCCTACAGCGGGCTGAAAGGCAAATGGTCGCTGCCGGCTGGATTCGTCAAGCCGGGGGAGATGCTTGACGAGGCGGCCGTCCGCGAAGTGAAAGAGGAGACGGGAATCGACGCCGAGCCGGTCGCGTTTCTCGGTTTGCGCACCGGGGTCATCGACGGAGAGATCAGCGACAATTTGGCGATGTTTCTTCTCCGCCCATTGTCGGACGCCATTACCGTGCAGGCGGGCGAATTGTCGGCCGCTGCTTTTTTAAGCAAGGCGGCGCTCCGCGACGACCCGGACACGTCCGGGCTGCTTCGCTATTTATTGGCGCTTGAGCCGCTCGTCTCCCTTCCCCCGCATAACGGGCTGAACCCGGGTGATCCGTTTGGGTACACGAAGTACCGCCTTTACTTAAAATCGTCAAAATCATAAGAATAATGGAGAAAATGAAAGCGAGGCGCTGATGTATTCGCTTACATGAACGAAAACAGAGAAGAATCGCCGTTTGTTTTTACAGAAAATTTTGATATATTAACAAAAAAGAAGTGGAGGGGAAGAAGAATGGCACAAACGGCGACGACCACCGATTGCGTGTACTGCGGTGGCCACGGATACGTCCAGCTTTTGCTCGGCGGATCGGAAACGTGCTGCGGCTGCCAAGGGACGGGAAGCGAGACGGAAGACGACGATGAGCATTGACTTGTCATCCGCCCATCCAGTACACTGAAAAAGGGTGTAAGGGAGGGAAGGGCGGATGCAAATGAGTTTGCCGGTTGTACTCATTTCGATGCTTTTATTTTTCGTCTTATTTTTCGGCATCGGATTTTTGTTAAATATGTTGTTGCGCATGACATGGATCATGGCTGTTTGCTTTCCGGTCATTGCGGTGTTCATTATTGACGACGTGCCATGGACGCAGTATTGGACCGATCCGGCCGCCTCGTTTTCGGCGCTCGGCCGGAAAATCGCCTCGCTGGCAACGGCTGATTTGTTGATTTTGGCGAGCGGCTTTGCCGGCGCCCTTTGCGCCGGCTGGGCGATCCGCACGCTGCGGGCGAAAGGCTATCAAATGTTCTAAGACATTTCGGATCGATCATGCTGCCCGATCGGTTGTATTTTTCGCGAAAGGGTATCAAAGGTGTTCAGGCGTCTCCGCGCAAGCGGGGGCGTTTTTTATTTTTGCGCGCCACCGTGTCTGCGGCGGCGTTTTTTCATGTTGCGGCGATGCCGGAGGGCGCCGCGGAACAGGCGCTTGGAGTCCGGTGTCATGCGTTTTTTCGATTGGCCTGCCGTTGCAATGAATATTTCGATTTTGGTTGGAGATAAATAGAGGTGTGAGAGGAGTTGAGATCATTGGATAGGTTCAGGCAGTTTGCACGCCGGACCGCGATGACGGTGTTGTTTTTCCTGGCGCTCACCGCGACGTTCCAGTCTGTTTCCGGAGTCGAGGCGGAAACGGTTCTCCGCTCCTTGTCGAGCGCATTATTGGTCGAGCATGAGCCGAGTGGCGGGACAAACGGCCGCCCGAAAAGCGGCAGTCGCTCCGCCCCGCGGCTTGAGGATCAGTTTGACTGGTCAAAATATCCTTCCGTTGAAGTGGTCGCCACCGGCTATACAGCCGGCATTGAATCGACCGGGAAAACGCCCGATCATCCGGAGTATGGCATTACGTACTCCGGCGTGCGCGTGAAGCGCGATCTTTACTCGACGATCGCCGCCGATTTGTCCATCTTTCCGATCGGCACGATTTTGTTCATCCCCGGGTACGGGTTCGGCGTTGTGGCCGACAAAGGCGGGGCGATCAAAGGCCATCGCATTGACTTATATTATGAAACGGTCGAAGATGTCTATAAATATTGGGGAAAAAGGAAAGTGCAAGTTTACGTTATCCAAAAAGGGGATGGCAAGCTGTCGGAGGAAGAATTGACGCGGTTGAACGAGGATGAAACGATGCAAGTGTTCCGGCAGCAATATTTGGAATCGAAAAGCTGAAAAAGGGCTCCCGCCCGTCAGCGGCCAAGAAGCGGGTCGCTGCCGTCAGCGGGAGGAAACAGCGCCGGATGCAAAAGCGGCGCCAATTTTTTTAATCCGACTAAAAGGCGCGGCGACGGCCGGCAATAGAGCGCTTCTTCCAACACGTGGATGCGCCCGGCACGGACCGCCTCAGTCTTGTCGGCGTGCGGGCGCGCGATAACGGCGTTGGCGTTCATGTTTTTCGTCTGCACGCCGACCCAAACGAGCAGCACGTGCGACGGGTTGCGGGCGACGACGTCTTCCCATTCCGTCTGGACGCTCGCTTCTGGAAGGTCGGCGAACACGTTGCGCCCGCCGGCGAGTTCGCTTAGTTCGCTCAGCCAGTTTGCCCCGCCCGGCGTGAAAATCGGCCGCGGCCACCATTCCCAATAGAGGCGGGCCGGCTCCGCCACCGTTGCGGCCCGCTCGCGGTATTCGCTGAGAAATGCGCGGTAGCGGCGGACGAGGTCGGCCGCTTTTTTCGTTTCGCCAAGCGCCTCGCCGAGCTGAAGGAGATCGTTGGCGATGTCCTCAAGTGAATTCGGCGCCAGGACAAGGTGCGGGAGCCCGCGCCGTTTGAGTTCCTCGACGTTGCGCTCCATGCCGGGCACGCTTAAAGAGGCGACGACCAGGTCAGGCTTGAGCGACTCGACGCGGTCCATATCAATGTGCAAATCCGGCCCGACGTTTGGCAGCTGCTTCACCTCGGGCGGCCAGTCGGACGAATCGTCGACGGCGACGACATCGCCAAGGCGGCCGAGATAGGCAAGCAGTTCGGTGTTGCTTGGACAAAGGGAAACGATTCTCATCAGCGTCGGTCCTTTCTAAATCATCGTGATGATTACGGATTCGCCTTGCCCTGCGTGATTTCCTGTCCGTTTCAGCTGATTTTTTTGCATGAACGCAAGGAGAGAAAAGTTAGATAGTCGAAAGAATCGCTTTGCTTCGCTATAATGAAGGTGGGAATGAATCAACATGGAAAGGGATGAGACGATGTTTACGGTAAAACCTTTGCCGTCTGTCGAAACGAACGAGGAAGCGTTGGTCATCGGCTTGTTTGAAGGGGGGCAGCCGTTTGCCGGCCTTGCCGGCGAGTATGACGCCCGCCTTGGCGGACAGCTGTCCGGACTGTGGAAGGAAGGCGACATTTCCGCGAAACGGGGGCGCATCGCCACCGTTCATCCATTTTTGCCGATGGGGGCGAAGCGGCTGTATTTCGTCGGTCTCGGCAAAAAAGAAGAGTTGACGTTTGAGCGGCTGCGCGAGGTGTTCGGCAAGCTGTTTCGCGCGTTGAAGCAGGCGAAGCGGACGAAAGCGGCGGTCGCGCTGGACACGTTTACGGCCGGGGACGTCGACGAAAACGAAGCCGCGCATGCGCTTGCCGAAGCGTATTATTTGGCGACGTATGAGTTCCCGGGATACAAGCAAAACAGGCGAGAGCGGGACTATGAGATGAAATCGCTCACCGTTTATACGGGGGCGGACGCAGCGGACATCGAGGCGAGCTTGTTCGTCGGTTCGGTGTACGGGAAGGCGACGAACTCGGCGCGCACGCTCGTCAACACGCCGGGGAATTTGCTGACGGCGTCCGATTTGGCGGATTATGCCGTAAAGCTCGCTGACCGATACGATTTTGACTATGAAATTTTGGAGAAAGAAGACATGGAGCGGCTCGGCATGGGAGCGCTGCTCGCGGTCAACCAAGGGTCGAAGCAGCCGCCGAAATTGATCGTGTTGAAATATCAAGGGAAAGAAAAATGGGAAGACGTGATCGCCCTCGTCGGCAAAGGGGTGACGTTCGACACAGGCGGCTACTGCCTGAAGCCGCGCGACAGCATGGTTGATATGAAAACGGATATGGCCGGCGCGGCGGCGGTGCTCGGGGCGATGGAAGCGATCGGCGAACTGCGGCCGGAACAAAACGTGCTCGCCGTCATCCCGGCGACTGACAATATGATCAGCGGCGAGGCGTTCAAACCGGATGATGTCATCACATCGCTGTCCGGAAAAACGATCGAAGTCCGCAACACGGACGCTGAAGGACGGCTCATTTTAGCCGATGCGGTGACTTATGCGAAACAGCACGGCGCCAGCTATATCATCGATGTCGCCACGCTGACAGGCGGAGTGATCGTCGCCCTTGGCACGGACAAAACAGGGGCGATGACGAACAACGAGGCGCTGTTTGAGCAGCTGCTGGAAGCATCGATGGAAACCGGGGAGTTCATTTGGCGGCTGCCGATCACCGAACACGACCGCGAGCGGGTGCGAAGCAGCAAAATCGCCGATTTGAACAACTCTCCGGGGCGCGAAGGGCACGTCATTATGGGCGGGGCGTTTATTGGCGAGTTTGCCGAAGACACCCCGTGGGTGCATTTGGACATTGCCGGCACGGCGACTGCAAAGAAAGATGGCGACCTCGGCCCGGCTGGGGCGACGGGGGTCATGGTGCGGACGCTCACCGCGTTTGTTGAACGGTTTGAATAAGCAAGACGCAAGCGGCGCTGCGATCGCCTAATTCAAGCAGGACGGGCTGAGCCGGCGGCCGCGCGATGTCGAATGGGAAAGCCGAAGCAAATGTGCATAGCTTCGGCTTTTGTTTGGCACGCTACATAATACATGGGCAGGAAAAGCGAACAAAATGTAAAGGTAATGTAAATTTCGTGTAAAATTTTTGATTGTCTTATTGTAAATGCTGTGTAAATTGCTACAATAAGTAGCGGTGATTTTCGATTTCTGAGATGGAGGGTGGCCTCAATGATCTTTTCCCCAAAAAAGGACGTTTTCTTCGACATGTTGTTTACGATTTCGGAAAATGTCAAGGAAGCAGCCCAATACTTTGTTGAGTATAAAATCCGAGGCGTGAGCGACTTGAAAGAATTCGCCCGCGTCATGAAAGAGTATGAACGGAAAGGCGATTCGTTCATCCATGAGCTTGTCGTCCAATTGAACAAAACGTTCATTACGCCGATTGAACGGGAGGACATCCATCAGCTGGCGATGAAAATGGATGATGTGCTTGATGGGTTTGAACAATGCTCCGCCCGGTTTGAAATGTTCTCATTCACGGACATTGACGAACATATGGTGAAGTTCTTCGACTATATTTACCAAAGCACGATCGAAATCGTTCATGCGCTCGAACTGCTGTCGCACAAAAAGTTGCTTGACATGCGCCAGCACGCCATTAAAATCAAGGATTACGAAACGAAATGCGACGAAATTTTGCGCGCTTCGATCAAAAACTTGTTTGTGACGCAAAAAGACCCGATTAAGCTCATCCAATACAAAGAGCTTTACGAAATGTTGGAAGAGATTGCTGACAGCTGTGAAGATGTCGCGAATACGCTCGAGACGATCATTATGCGCAACGCGTAAAAGGGGACGTTGTTTTTATGGATATGATTTTAGTCTTGACGATATTCATTGTGGTTTTCGCGTTGGCGTTTGACTTTATTAACGGGTTCCACGATACCGCGAACGCCATTGCGACGTCGGTGTCGACGAGAGCGCTCACGCCGCGCCAAGCCATTATTTTGGCTGCAACGATGAACTTTATCGGCGCGCTCACCTTCACCGGTGTCGCCAAAACGATTACGAAAGACATTGTCGACCCGTTTGCCCTAGAAAATGGGCCGCTCATTATTTTAGCGGCGTTGACATCAGCCATTGCCTGGAATTTGATCACGTGGTATTACGGCATCCCGAGCAGCTCTTCGCACGCGATCATCGGTTCGGTTGCCGGAGCGGCGATTTCCGCGGCTGGGGTTGGGATTTTGAATTATGGCGGGTTTTTGAAAATTTTACAATCGCTGATTCTTTCCCCGTTTTTGGCGTTAGGGGTCGGCTTTATCATGATGAACATTTTTCGTTTTATCTTTAAAAACGCCAACTTATACAGCACGACGAGGGGCTTTCGGATGTTTCAAATTGTGACGGCGGCGTTTCAGGCGTATACGCATGGAACAAACGACGCTCAAAAAGCGATGGGGATCATTACAATGGCGTTAATCGCCGGCGGATACCACGCGACGACCGACATTCCTGAATGGGTGCGCATTTCTGCCGCCTTGGCCATGGGGTTGGGAACGGCCGTTGGTGGGTGGAAGATCATTAAAACGGTCGGCGGGAAAATTATGAAAATCCGCCCGATCAACGGGGCGGCGGCCGATTTGTCGTCTGCGCTCGTCATTCTTTCGGCGACGATGTTCCACTTGCCAGTCAGTACGACGCACGTCATTTCCTCGGCCATCATGGGAGTCGGCGCCGCCCAACGGGTGAAAGGCGTCAAATGGGGCGTCGCTCGCCGCATTGTGCTGACGTGGATCATCACCTTGCCGGTGTCAGCGTTGATTGCGGGGTTTGTGTACCAGATCCTTCGTTTATTCTTCTAATCCATGATCGAGGGTTTCCAAACAAAAAGCGCGCCTGTTGTCAAACAGGCGCGCTTCGTTTATGCCGCCGGACGGCTCGCGGAAGAGGAGCGGCCGATCGCCCGGCAAAGCTTTGGAGCGATCAAGCCGGCGACGATCGATAGCAAAATGTCTTTCGGCAGCGGGGCAAGCATCCAGCTCCACACCATGCCGTACGAAAGCCCTTCCGGCGCTTCCGCCCATAGTTTGTACGCCATGTACATCCAGTTCGTGCCGATGACATAGTTGATGACCATGCCAACGAGTGCGGCGGTGACGAAACGAGCTTTTGACGCCGGCTGCGGGCCGCGGTTGATGACCCATCCGGTCGCATAAGCGGCAACGATAAACGAAAGAATGAAGCCAAATGTCGGTTGGAAAATCATCGATAGTCCGCCGTTGAATTTGGCAAACACCGGCACGCCGGCGAGGCCGACGAGCATGTACACAATCATCGCCACCGCACCGAGCCGTCGCCCGAGCACCGCGCCGGCTAAGACGCAGAAAAACGTTTGCAGCGTAATGGGAACACCGCCGACGACAAGAAACGGCGCCCACGACGTAATGTTCGCCCCGATCGCCATCAAGGCGACGAACATGGCGGCAAGCGTCATGTCAATCGGTCGAAGCGAAGTCCGTCGCTCCATATGTAAACCCCCTTTTTTTGTTCGTTAACAAAATCGTACCGAACAATCGCTAGGCTGTCAATTCTCTTTTTTCGGCGGATGATCAAACGGCTTGGGGGGATGATAAAGAAAAAACGACTCCTCGAGCGCTTCATGTGGACAACGCGGCGAGGAGCGTGAAAGGAGGTCTTGGCCATGGATTGGTTCGTGCCGGATGAGGAGCTGAAACGGGCGAGCAAAATCGGAGCGAACGAAGACATCATTCATACGAGCAAAAATGACGAGGGCTACGATTTGCGCACCCCGGCGGAAATCGGGGCTCGGCAGCCGACGGATGAAAACGGCAATTCGTGAAGGCAGCGAAGGATTGGGCGCAGATGGACGGGAAAGAAAAAAGTCTTGGATAGCTTCGCGCCGCGAGAAGGCCGGTGATGGATGGAAACAGATCGCAGGCCTTAATTACTTTGCCATTAGAGGGATCTTGTCATGCCGATGACATGCTGCCGGCTCGGATGCCGTGCTCGTTTTTCAATGGTTTTTTCGGCATGAAAAGAATAGAAGAAAATGAATTTATTGATTTTTATGAATAAATACCTATTTTTGATATGGTAATAAAGTTCCTTTTTTTTTTTTTTTTTATTTCCAGTAAGATTTTAATTGTAAATATATAGTTTGTTTACCATAACGTGTACTTGGTAAGGGACTGAGGTAGCGTCAAAAGTTCTATGAAAAACCCACACAGACCATCCCATCGAGCATCGTGAGGCATGTGGGGAGCCGGATTCGTCCTTGGCCAACACCCGCCACAAAGGTGCGAAAGGGTTGTCAAGGGCGACGGGGACAAAAAAAGTTAGGCCGCCTCTTGTTGGAGAAACGCTTGTGCCATGGCGATGAACTTCGTCCACCGGGCCGGCATATGCGGCAGCTCGGCGAGCTCCGGAATGACGACCGGGACCCGGCCTTCGAGCGCGCTATGCGGGCGCAGAAAGTTGAAATACGCCACAAACAGCGTCACAAAGGACACCGAGCCCTCTTCCGCGCCGAACCCATGGGTCGGGCGGCAGTTGCCTTTAAAGGTCCGGTTGAATCGCTCGATGATTGGCTTGAGTGGACGGAACTCTTCGGACACCGGGTCCTCATGGGCCAGCCCGATCACCTGGCGGATGTCAAACGAAATCCCGTGATGGGCGAAGAAGTGCTGCGCCAGCAGGTAAATGGGATTGCCGTCGACGACGAACGACAAGTCGTCCGGGATGGATGGCCGCTTCCGCAAGACATCATTGATGGCCTTGATGGCCGAGAGCGTGTCCCGATTGGGCGAGACGCGATACGACAGCACGATCTTTTTGACGGCATCGAATAGAAAGAACATGTAATGCCAGCGCCCTTTGACGCGAATATACGTCTCGTCTCCGCAGAACGATCCGGACAGCTCGTACGGGAATCGGTCGACAAAGGGCTTGATCCAAAGCGCGGCGCTGTTGGCGTAGTTGAGCACCGTCTGATGGGAGATCGACACGCCGTGGATATCCTTCATGGCGGCTGCCGTCATGCGGGAAGACATTCCAAAGTTGACATGGTACGTCAACACCAGCCCCAGAATGTGCGGCGACACAGCCAGCCGGGACAAATCGACCTTCGGCTTGATGGGTGACGAGGAAGCCAACGGTAGAAAGTCAAACAAGAACTCTCGAAACCAATACCGCACCTTGAAGGCTTGAGGATCCTGTTTGAAACGTTGGCGCTCCTTCTTCGTCATCCGTCGAAGGTTGGCCCGGTAAAACGGGCAATCGTTGTTCTTGCACTTATAGATGTTGTATTCTTTGCGTTCCTTGATTTTTTCCAGCGTCTTTTTGCAGTGCGGGCAGCGAAAGACCGCTTGCTTGGTGAACCGATTTCGGTGGTTGAACCGGCACTGGCACACTTTGCATTGGTATTGCCCTTTTCCGCCGTTATTGGCGTACAGGTAAGAAGAGGGAGCCTGGCAGCGAGGGCAGGTCAACGAATCCGGAACACGGTGTTTCGCCTTCGCGCGGCGCTGGATGGGCCGCAAAGGACGTCTGTGCTGGGCTTCGTAGTCCGCCAACAGCTTCCGGTAATCAAGGGTTTCCGGCACATCGATGATCGGAAGGTCATCGACTTGAAGTTTCCGGTACGGTTTTTGGATGGGTTCGTCCAAGTCCTCGAGATTCAACGATTTTCCCAATATCACACCCATCTAATACACGATAATTTGATATTGGGTCTTGATTATTTCAAGCAAATAGGCTAATCATTGAGGTAACAAAGCTTGTCACTCCTTTGTTTTGGCTGTTGGGTGTCGTTACCTCAATGATGGCGGAAAACAACGGGGGTGGTAAGCTTTTTTTGTTCAACCGTTGAAACCCAAGGAAAAACCGTGAGTGTGGAGGATAAACTTTTGACAATACCTGTATCCGATGGGGAGGGCTGAAAGCGTGATGAGCCAGTTGGCGTATCGGGTGAAATACCGCCGCAGTTGGACCGACAAGGGACTCAGGGCGTTTTTCAAGGCAATGATTGCCCGGATGGATGGGATTCGTCTTTTCGGACGTCGTTTCGGAGAAGGATCGTCGCATCCGGCGGAGGAAACGACATCCACTAAACAGACGGTCGTGAACAAGGCGAAACAACGCGTCCGCCGTCTTTGGCCTGAGATCACGCGGAATAACGTGCCATATTTAAAGCAATCGTCCGGGACACCGATCTATCATGCCCTGTCTGAACTCAAGGCATGGTAAAAAAAAGGTATACATATCGATCTGCCATGGCAAGGGATGAGAATTCAAAAGCGCTTACGGACTAAATTCAAAAAATGGTTTGCCAACCTATGATTTACACCTGTTTTCAGCGAATCAAAAAAGTTTCCACAAAGTCTTGACTGACTCTTAGTAATGATCCTGCTTGACATTTTTGAAAATATAATTACTAAAATTCAAAAACATCAAAAATCATAGAGCAGATGTATTTTCATGAGTGGAAAAATCATAGTTCGACAAATGGGATAGCTGTAATAATGGTTTGACCTGTTTAATATGTTTGGACCACTGATCAAGGGATGTTCACTTACAGAAAGCTGATCTGAAATCAGAACAAACAATGATCCCTACAACAGATGAGAAAAATGCTACGACATTTATCTCCCACTGATACACATGTAACGTAAAGAGATGCTTATGATTGTCGATGAACTCATTCAGCAAAAGTGAGGATCAACTTATATCCTTTGTGGAACAAGCGAAATCTTGCATGGGTTAAATCTGTGCATGGAATCGGAAAGAATGTTCAAGCCTTTATTCGAAGAATCAACCAGAACCCAGAACGAACGATCGATCATTTGTGAATTCAATTTTGTCTTCATGGGCAGTCATGGCGCCGGGAAATCACGAAAGTTTCGGGAAATGGAAATATAGACGGGTGAGGCAAGGAAACAAGAAGTTGAGGTTACACCTGGTGTGGGGTGCTCGTGCCATGGCCCGAACGAAAAACACCCATTTATCCGTGAAGTATCATCGGATCGCTAAACGAAGAGGAGTAAATCGGGCGAGTATCGCTGTGGGAAGAACGATGTTACAAATCCTCTACGTCATTTTAACCAGAAAGGAACAGTATAGAGGTATAGAGAGTTTGGAAACCTACTACTGGGATTGGTAGCGAGAAACGAACCTAGTGTGTCAAACGATGAAGCAATTTAGGGGGATAGGGTATCAAGTGAAACTGGAAAAAACGAGTGCGCATTATCGGTAAACCATATATACTGAAATTCTTTCTTTTAAAACCTACTTCTAATGGTTAGGTAGAGATCGTTCTTGTCTTTTTCGAGTTTTCAGGGTAGGAGGAGAGCAATTATTGGATATTAAAAATGATTTGAATCATTTTTTTGAGTATACTTCTTACCAAAATGCTTATGGACTTTTATACAGCCAAAAAACAGGAAAACAGGTTGCATTTTTAAAGTCCATGCTTGATACTCTTCCAAAAGAGAGTAAAATACTTGATTTATGTTGTGGTAACGGAAGACATCTTTTTTCTATTAGAAGACTAGGCTTTGATGTTATTGGCATAGATTCACATTACGAAACAGTAGCCAAAGTCAAGGAAACCGATCCCGCTGCTAATATTATGTTCTGCGATGCACGTTTTATGAATTTTATTGAAGTCTTTGATTTAGTCTACTGTTTAGAAACATCTATTGGTTACTTTAACGATGAAGAAACCATTAAAATTTTCGGTAAAGTTTATAATTCTCTAAAATATCAAGGGATATTTATTGTGCATGTTTTTAACAGGGAGTTGTTATTGAAATATTTTGAGGACAGTTCATATTTTTATGATATTTTCCACCAGCCAATTTTTGAAAGCAGGGAAATCGATTTATTAAATGGACTATTAAAAATTAGACAAAAAAGAAATAATAGCAATATAAAAGAATACCACCTTGATTTACGAATTTATACTGCTGTTGAATTAAAAAATATGTTAAGTACTGTTGGTTTTAAAATAAGCAATGTTTATGGTGATTTTGATAAATCACCGTTTTCAATTAATAGCCCTGAGTTAATTATTATTCTAAAAAAGGAAGGATAGAAATGTATAAAAAATATCGCAAATCACGTTACACAATTAAACATGAGACTCAAGAAGGTACTTTAATCTTATTTAACACTTTTTCTGGAGCTATAGCAACAATTGAAGATGTAAAAACAAAAGAAAAGGTTAAAACTATTTTACGGGAGGGGTTATTATGTGAACCTGCAAATGAATTAGAAACAGAGTTAATTAATCAACATTTTTTGGTACATCATTCAACCGATGAAAATCGATTAGTAGATTTAATGAGAGATATGGAAAAAAATCGAAAGGATCACTATGAATTAATTTTATATTCTACAGAAGAATGTAATTTTAGGTGTGTTTATTGCTTCGAGAAATTTTTAAGGGGGGAAATGCCGAAAGAAATTCAACAGGCTATTATTAAGCATATTTTACGAAAAGCACCTCATATTAATAGTCTAAATATTGCTTGGTTCGGCGGGGAGCCATTAGAAGGTGTAAATGTAATTAGGAATATTAATAAAGAAGTTAAAGAAATATCTAAAAAATTCGGATTTACATTCAACTCTGGAATTACAACAAATGGATACGAACTCGATGAAAATCTATTTCGTGAATTGGTAGATTTGAATATTATCCAATATCAAATCACTTTAGACGGGCCGAAAGATACCCATGATACACATAGAATACTTAAAGATGGTGGTCCTACTTTTGATCGTATTATAAACAATTTAAAAAGTATTCAAAAGACTGATTTAGAGTTTAAAGTTTTAATCCGCTCAAATTTCGATAAAACCAATAAGGATAGAATGCAAGAATTAATAGAACTGCTTTCAGAGTTTTTGAATGGAGATGAACGTTTCCAATTATATTTTAAACCTGTGCAGAATTATGGTGGAACATCTGCTAAAGATCTACCACTATATGATCCAAAAGAAAGTTTTAAAGTTATGAGTGAGGTTCAAAAACGAGCACATTGTTATTTTCCGACCTCCACTGAATTGCTAAGTTCCCTTGACCCAATGGGAAGTGTTTGTTACGCTGGTCTTCCGAATAGTTTTGCGATTGGGGCAGATGGAACTATTTATAAATGTACTTTAGAATTAGATGAGCCTCTGAATCAATTAGGGAAAATTAGAGGAGACGGAACTTTTGATATTGATGAAGATAAACTTACCTTATGGGTAACTATTCACCCCAGTGCTAGTGTATAAAAAAGCCCAGCACAAATAGGGCATTTCGGTCATAGAAAATGCCCTAGGTAGCGGAAAGAACTCGATCGATCGTTTCGCCTGCCAACAGAAGACATA
>NZ_SDLD01000080.1:0-5619 GCF_013096875.1 Geobacillus sp. DSP4a
GAGGATTTATCTCGTTTTCAAACATGAAAGTGGTGCAGGGAATCATCAAAAAAAGGGATGTATGGATCATATATCCATAGAACTAACACCAAAATCAAAGTTGATTTCCAACCATCACGGATTCAGGTGAATCAGTAGAGTTCCATATATTGGTCCAATTCCCATTGATGAACCGTTGTCCGATACATATCCCACTCAATTTCTTTCGCTTCGACGAAATGCTCGAATAAATGTTTGCCGAGCGCGTGAATCATCACTTCATCGGACTTCAAGTTTTCCAACGCTTCATAGAGCGTTGCCGGCAAATCGACAATGCCTTCTTCGAGCCGTTCTTCTTTCGTCATGACGTAAATGTTTCGATCCACTGGCGCCGGAGGAGTGAGCTTGTTGCGAATGCCGTCAAGCCCAGCGGCTAAAAGCACCGCCATGGCCAAGTATGGGTTGGCCGACGGGTCAACGCTGCGCACCTCAATGCGCGTGCTCATGCCGCGCGAAGCGGGAATGCGGATGAGCGGGCTGCGGTTGCGCGCCGACCAAGCGACGTAGCACGGCGCTTCATAGCCTGGAACAAGCCGCTTATACGAGTTGACGGTCGGGTTCGTCACCGCCGTAAAGTTCGGCGCATGCTTCAGCACACCGGCGATAAACTGCCGCGCCGTATCGCTCAACTGCAAGTCGCCGTTCGGATCGAAAAAGGCGTTTTCACCGTTGCGGAACAGCGACAGGTTGCAATGCATTCCTGAACCGTTAATCCCAAAAATCGGCTTCGGCATAAAGGTCGCATGCAATCCGTGTTTGCGGGCGATCGTTTTGACGACGAGCTTAAACGTTTGAATGTCGTCGCACGCTTTTACGGCATCAGCGTATTTAAAATCGATCTCATGCTGGCCCGGGGCGACTTCATGATGGGACGCTTCGATTTCAAACCCCATTTCCTCAAGCTCGAGCACAATGTCGCGCCGGCAGTTTTCCCCAAGATCGGTCGGCGCCAAATCGAAATAGCCGCCGCGATCGTTCAGCTCCATCGTCGGGTGTCCTTTTTCGTCCAGCTTGAAAAGGAAGAATTCCGGCTCAGCTCCTAAGTTAAAGGCGTTGAAGCCAAGCGCCTCCATCTCTTTCAGCACCCGCTTCAAGTTATAGCGCGGACAGCCTTCAAACGGCGTGCCGTCCGGGTTGTAAATGTCGCAGATAAAGCGGGCGACTTTTCCTTTTTCTGAAGTCCACGGGAAAATGACGAACGTATCCAAGTCCGGATACAAATACATATCTGACTCTTCGATGCGGACAAATCCTTCGATCGACGACCCGTCAAACATAATTTTGTTGTTAAGCGCTTTCCCCAGCTGGCTGATCGGAATTTCGACGTTTTTGATCGTGCCCAAAATATCGGTGAATTGCAGGCGGATGTACTTGACATTTTCCTCTTTGACGATGTGTAGAATGTCGTCACGCGTATATTTTGCCATGTCCAAACTCCTCCCCCGGCTCCGAAATTATTTCTCAATCCTTAGTGAAAGAAGCGAGCGAGATCTCCTTGGCGAAGCGATGCGCGCTGGAACCGCCCGGCCTGCAGCAATTCATTCCGCAAAATTTCGCGCAGTTCTTCGTCCGACAGCTTCGGTTTTCCTACTTTTTCGACTTTCTCCGCCTGCTGGTGGCGTCCTTCCTCCCGCGCGGCAAAAAGTTGCTTAATGCCCGCCAAGTTGACGCCTTGGTCGATCAAATCTTTAATTTCCAGCAAGCGGTCAATGTCATTGAGCGAAAACAGCCTCCGGTTGCCTTCCGTGCGCGCTGGCGAAACGAGGCCGTGCTCTTCATAATAGCGGATTTGCCGAGCCGACAAGTCGGTCAGCTGCATCACAATCCCAATCGGAAACAATGGCATGGAACGACGAATATGACTGCTCATGCCAATTCCTCCTCGCTTTTGATACCTTCATTTTACCATAATGTCAAGAAAACAGTCAATGATGCGTCATATTTTCTCACAAACAAATGAGCTGTTGCTCAAGCAGACGGTGGACGGCTGAACAAATGGCGATTTTGACGTGTGAATACGTCAGCCCGCCTTGCACGTAGGCGACATATGGGGGCCGCAGCGGCCCGTCTGCCGTCAGCTCGATGCTCGCGCCCTGCACGAACGTGCCGGCGGCCATGATCACTTTGTCTTCATAGCCGGGCATGTCGCTCGGATACGGAGTGAAATGAGCGTTGACCGGGGAGGAAGCCTGAATCGCTTGGCAAAACGCCACCATTTGTTCCGGATCGTCAAAACGGACGGACTGAACCAAATCCGTGCGCTTCGCCTTCCACGATGGCGAGGTTTTTAGTCCGATCCGCTCGAGCATCGCCGCCGTAAAAACCGCCCCCTTGAGCGCCTGACCCACGGTGTGCGGCGCAAGGAAAAAACCTTGATACATATCCGGCAAGCTGTAAAGCGACGGACCGACTTCCGCTCCAATGCCCGGCGAGGTCATCCGATAGGCGCACGCCTCCACATATTCCCGCTTGCCGACAATGTAGCCGCCCGTTTTCGCCAAGCCCCCTCCCGGGTTTTTAATGAGCGAGCCGGCCATCAAATCGGCGCCGACATGGCATGGCTCTTTCTCCTCGACGAATTCTCCGTAGCAATTGTCGACAAACACGACGACATCCGGTTTGATCGACTTGACGAATGCAATCATGTCGCCGATCTCTTCGACAGTAAACGACGGCCGGTCCGCATAGCCGCGCGAACGTTGAATGCCGATCATTTTCGTCCGCTCATGGATCGCTTCGCGAACGGCCGGAAAATCGACCATCCCTTCCGCTGTGAGCGGCACACTGCGATAACGAATGCCAAACTCTTTCAGCGAGCCGACGCCGCGGCCGCGGACGCCGACGATTTCCTCAAGCGTATCGTACGGAGCGCCCGTGATGTAAAGCAATTCATCGCCCGGGCGCAACACGCCAAACAGCGCGATCGCAATCGCGTGCGTGCCGGAGATGATTTGCGGGCGCACAAGCCCCGCTTCCGCCCCGAATACGTCGGCGTAAATGCGGTCAAGCGTATCGCGGCCCGCATCGTCATACCCATAACCGGTTGACGGAATGAAGTGGGCGTCGCTCACTTGATGGCGACGGAAGCTCTCAAGCACGCGGTATTGGTTGACGTCGACCAGTTCATCGATGCGGCGGTGAATCGGCGCGATTTGTGCTTCGATTTCCTCGATGAGAAGAGCGATGGTTTCTCCGTGTCTCCATTGTGTCCAAAACATAGATGAACCCTTTCTACCGTTGGAATGATTGCAGCTCCCCATACAAGGGGTGCGCTGGCAGCACATACCCTTGACAGTCGTACGTGCCCCCCTGTTCATTATAATGCCATTCGTGCAAAATGGTGTCCGATTTTAGCTGGGCGAGCAGTTTTCCTTCCCCGCTCGGGATCGATACGTCATAATGAACCATCTGCTGTTTCACCGCTTCTTCAAGAAAATAACGAAGCCGGTCAATGTCAGCCGCGGAAAGCGCGCTGATCATGATGGAAGCAGTCGTTGTCGGAATGAATTCCGACGCTTTTTGATCGCTTTTATTGTACACCGTGGCCATCGGAATGGAAGAAGCCCCTAATTCAGTGAGCAGCCGCAACACCGTTCGCTCGTGCGCAACGTAATCCGGATGAGACGAATCGACGACGTGAAGCAACAAATCGGCTTCTGTCACTTCCTCGAGCGTCGAGCGGAATGCGGCGATAAGCGTCGTCGGCAAGTCTTGAATGAACCCGACCGTATCGGTGACAAGCACCGTATAGCCGCATGGCAAGACGCATTTGCGCGTCAGCGGATCAAGCGTGGCAAACAACAAGTTTTCCTCGAACGAATCGGCGGCGGTCAGCCGGTTGAAAATCGTCGACTTGCCGGCGTTCGTATAGCCGACGAGCGCCACTTGAAACGCTTGGTTTTTTTGCCGGCGCTCGCGGTAGCGCCCACGGTGCTTGGCGACGCGCCGCAGTTCCGCCTTAATGTCATCAATGCGGCGGCGAATATGGCGGCGGTCGGTCTCAAGCTTCGTCTCCCCCGGCCCGCGCGTGCCGATGCCGCCGCCCAAGCGAGACAGCGCCTCCCCTTGGCCGCTAAGGCGCGGCAGCATATATTCGAGCTGGGCGAGCTCGACTTGCAGCTTTCCTTCTTTTGAGCGGGCGCGCTGGGCAAAAATGTCTAAAATCAGCTGCGTCCGGTCAAGGACTTTCACCTCGCCAAGCAGGTTTGTCAAATTGCGCGCCTGGCTTGGGGAAAGCTCGCTGTTGAAAACGACAAGATCCGGTTCGAGCTCCTTGACAAGGGCGGCGAGCTCTTCCGTTTTTCCTTTGCCGATATACGTCGCCGGGTGCGGCGCTTCGCGTTTTTGCGCCAGTTCGGCAACCACTTCGCCGTTTGCCGTCGCCACGAGCGACGCGAGCTCTTCCATCGAATAGCGGAACCGTCCGTCGTCTACACCAGCCAGCTGACAGCCGACAAGGATCGCTTGTTCACGGGTCATGGCATCCCCCTTCCTTTCCTCGCGGCGAACATGTTCTCTACGTTCATGATACCAAATCCCATCATCGGTCTGCTAGTTCGTTCCAAAAAAATGATTGATTTTCCGCCGCTTTTGCCTCTACAATGATACAAGAACAACGCACGGAAAGGAACAGCAAGAATGACGTGGGAAGTATTGAGCATCATCGGCACGATCGCCTTTGCCATTAGCGGGGCGATCGTCGCGATGGAAGAGGAGTACGATTTGCTTGGGGTGTACATTTTAGGGATTGTCACCGCTTTTGGCGGCGGGGCGGTGCGCAATTTGCTGATCGGGGTTCCCGTGTCGGCGTTATGGGAACAAGAGCCGCTCTTTCTTGTCGCTTTGGCGGCCATGACAGTTGTGTATTTGTTCCCAAAGCAAATGCTGCCGCCGTGGAAGCGGTGGGGCAACTTTTTTGACGCCCTCGGGCTGTCCGCGTTCGCCATTCAAGGAGCGCTGTATGCCGTCAACATGGGTCATCCGTTAAGCGCGGTCATCGTCGCCGCGGTGTTGACCGGAAGCGGCGGCGGCATCATCCGCGATGTGCTCGCCGGACGGAAGCCGCTCGTGCTGCATGCGGAGATTTACGCCGCCTGGGCGATTTTGGCCGGCCTTGCCGTCGGGTTGAAATGGACGGATTCGCCCGTAGAGCTGTATATGCTGTTTATCGCCGTCGCCGCTTTGCGCATTTTGTCCTACACATACGGTTGGAAGCTGCCGCGCCGGGCGGTTGGGGAAACAGCGGGCGAGCCATGATAAAACGGCAAAATTGATTCGTACGAAAAGAGAGACGGCTCCTCGCTTTGATAATAGATGCAATTCAAAGCTTTACCATTTTTCTGTAGATGAGCATTTTTTATTACAATAATTTCCATGGTTAGAGAGACAAACAGGGTACCCCTTACGCGATACGGAGCTGTTTTTTGATCACATCAATGGGAATATCTTGCTTTGCAGCGTCATAAATGAACTCGACGACGCTGTGGTCTTTCCGCGACCGAAGAAGCTCCAGCCCGGTGGAGAGGTTTTGGCGGGATTCGGCGATGCTGTACACGCAGGCCAACAGCACCACCGCCCAAT
>NZ_SDLD01000081.1:0-5462 GCF_013096875.1 Geobacillus sp. DSP4a
AAGGCATCGACAATATGAATGAGATGCTTGATGACCGGTTTGGAAAGCTGCAGCGTCAACCCCAGCGTGAAGAAAAACTTGTGGATTCCTTGGTGATGTGCTAATCTATTCATGAGACATGAACCTCCTTGTGTGAATGGGTTTTGAGTACATCTATTTTACCCAAGGAGTCCGGTTCATGTCTCCTTTTTTGTTTAGTTGTCAATTTATGTAAGTGAATTTGCTCATCTACAGTGATATAATATATTATATAATATATTTAGTGAAAGAGAGGTGAGACAAATGGACATGACGTTAACAGCCAAAATAAAAATTTACCCAACAGCGGAACAAGCAGAAGTATTGAAAGCCACCCTTTCCGCTTATCGACAAGCGTGCAACGCTGTATCTGTTGTGATTTTTGACACAAAAGTGCTTGCACAAGCCAAGTTACACGACATGACCTATCGTCTACTTCGATCAAACTACGCTTTGCGTTCGCAAATGGCACAATCTGTAATCAAGACGGTTATCGCTAGATATCGTTCCCTAAAAAGCAATGGTCACGAATGGACATTGGTTCGCTTTAAAAAGCCTGAATATGATCTCGTTTGGAATCGAGATTACTCCATTGTTCAAGGGTTATTTTCTGTCAATACGCTAGAAGGACGAATCAAAGTGCCATTCGAACCAAAAGGCATGGAACAATATTTTGATGGCTCATGGACGTTTGGCACAGCCAAACTCGTCTATAAGCATAACCAATTCTTTTTGCACATCCCCATGACCAAAACAATTCCAACCGTAGATGAACACAACATTCGCCAAGTGGTCGGTGTCGATGTAGGGGTTAACTTTCTTGCAACAGCTTATGATTCGCAAGGGAAAACTACCTTTTTTAACGGACGAAAAATCAAGCATATGCGGGCGAAGTACAAACGAATGCGAAAAACCCTCCAGCAAAAAGGGACGGCTTCTGCGCGTCGGAAGTTGAAAACAATCGGACAACGAGAAAACCGTTGGATGACGGATGTGAACCATGCTGTCACGAAGGCACTCGTTCGTCAATATGGAGAACGTACCCTTTTTGTATTAGAAGATTTAACAGGCATTCGTGAAAAAACAGAACGTGTACGTATCCATGACCGATATGAAACCGTATCGTGGGCGTTCTATCAGTTCCGTCAAATGTTAGAGTATAAGGCACGTTTGCATGGGTCAAAAGTGATGGTGGTTGCTCCGCATTACACCTCTTTGACATGTCCAAAGTGTGGTCATACGGAAAAAGCCAATCGAAACAAGCGTACACACACCTTTTGTTGTCGAACATGCGGATATACCTCAAACGATGACCGCATTGGTGCTATGAACCTTCAACGAAAAGGAATAGAGTACATCGTTGAAGGAACGACACAGGCATGACCTGCGTCGTTGGGCAGCTGTCAACCTGCCCCTGATGCAACCCCAAGTCAAGGAAGGAGGACGAAGTCCGCTCGCACTTCTGGGGAGTTGCAAGCCCCCACTTCAAGCGTTAGCGAAGTGGGGGTAGTTGACCCACTCTTCCTTTCCTGAGCACTCGAGTTCGCATGGAGGAGACACGCATTCATCTGAAGTCCTCCGCAAACGTGAACACCATACAGTTATGCCTGTTGCACATTGCGCAACCAATAGCGCTGATACAATTGGAAGTAAAATCCTTTTGCTTCCAACAGTTCTTCATGCGTTCCTTGTTCGATCACGTTGCCTTCGTTGAGCACAACGATGCGGTCGGCATGTTGAATCGTGTTCAACCGATGGGCGATGACAAAACATGTCCGCCCGTTCATGAGCCGCGCGAGCGCTTCTTGAATGCGCACTTCGGTCACCGTATCGATGTTGCTCGTCGCTTCGTCCAAAATCAAAATGGCCGGGTCGGCGATCATCGCCCGAGCGATGGCCAACAGCTGCCGCTGCCCTTGGCTGATTCCGCCGCCTCCGGGGGACAGAACGGTGTCATAGCCGTTCGACAGCTTCATAATAAACGAGTGGGCGTTCGCCTGGCGCGCCGCCTCCTCGACTTCTTCATCGGTCGCCTCAAGCCGGCCGTAACGAATGTTGTCGCGGATCGTTCCGGCGAACAAAAACGTATCCTGAAGCACAAATGCCATATGCCGGCGCAAACTCGCTCGCTTGATCGTCCGGCTGTCGCGCCCGTCGATCAAAATCACGCCTTCATCCGGATCATAAAAGCGGGTCAACAGCTGCAATACGGTCGTTTTGCCGGCTCCAGTCGGACCGACAAGCGCGACCGTCTCCCCCGGGGCGATGGAAAAGGTGACGCCGTCGAGCGCCGGGCGCTGTTTGTCGTAAGAAAAGACGACTTGACGAAACTCAATGCGTCCATCAAGACGGTCCAAAGCCACCGCTTCCCGCTCGTCTTTCTCTTCTTTCGGCAAATCCAAAATTTCCAACACCCGTTCAGCGCCAGCCAACGCCGACAGCAACGTGTTCCATTGGTTGGCCAAATCGTTGAGCGGGCGGGTAAACTGGCGGGCATATTCGACAAACACGACGATCGTCCCGACCGATATCGCTCCTTTGGCCGCCAGCCATCCGCCGACGCCAGCGATGAGAGCGAAGCTTACGTTGTTTAAAAAGTTCATCAGCTTCGGGATGAAGCCGGAATACGTTTGCGCCCAAAACCCGGCTTGTTTCAGCTCGGCGTTTTTGCGCGCCAATTCAGACTCCATCCGCTCTTCTTGGGAAAACAGCTTCACGACTTTCTGTCCGGAAATGACCTCTTCGATAAAGCCGTTCATCTCACCGAGCGCCCGTTGCTGCTCACGGAAACGCACCCGCGTCCGGTTTGTAATCCAGCGCATGCCCACATACATCAGCGGCACGACAACAAGCGTTACGATCGTCAACACAACGCTTTGTGAAAGCATAACCACCATAGCGCCCATCAACGTCAACGTGCTCGAGACGACCTGGACAACCGTGCTGTTAAATGTCTGGCTCATATGGTCGATGTCGTTTGTAATCCGGCTCATGAGTTCGCCTTGCTGGCGGCGGTCAAAAAACGAAATCGGCAGCTCATGAAAATGGCGAAACAACCGCTCGCGAATCCCGCGCACCGTCCGCTGGCCGACATCGATCATCCAATAGTTTTGCCAAAACGTCGCCGCCCCAAGGGCCAAATAAATGGCCAGAAGCAAAATGAGCGTTGCGAAAAATCCATCCGTTTTTCGTTCCACAATGTACGAATCAACCGCCCGGCCAACGACATACGGCCCAGCAAGCGCCAACGCCGAGCTGGCCATCACCATGGCCATGGCTGCAAACAGCTTTCGCTTTTGCGGAGCGATAAAGGCCCATAGCCGACGCAAAGTGCCGACGCTGTTTTTCGCCCGTTGCGCACTTGCGCCAACACGCGCACCGTGCGGGCTATGCCGTAGTGACATCCACCGATCCCTTCTTTCCTTCCTGCGTGGCGACGATGCGTCGATACAGGTCGCTCGTCGCCAGCAGTTGTTCATGACTTCCTTGTGCGATCAGGCGGCCGTCTTCCAAAAGCAAAATCGTATCCGCCGCCATCGCGGTGCTCACCTTTTGCGTCACTATCACCGTCGTGCATGCATACTTCCGCAACGCTGCGAGCAGCTTTGCTTCCGTCTCTGCATCGAGCGCGCTTGTGCTGTCATCCAAAAGCAAAATGCGCGGTTGCCCCACCAAGGCGCGGGCGATCGACAGCCGCTGCTTTTGCCCGCCTGATAAATTGACACCCTTTTGACCGATCCGTGCGTCGTATCCATCCGGAAACCGAGTGATGGTTTCATGAATTTGCGCATCACGAGCCGCCTGCACAATCTCTTCCATCGTCACTGTCATCTTGCCGAAGCGAAGGTTGTCGGCAACCGTTCCGGAAAATAGCAACACTTCCTGCGGAACAAAGCGCACCGCCGTCCGCAGCTGTTCGGCGGAAAACTCGCGCACATCGACGCCATCAATCAACACGCGCCCGCCGCTTGGTTCGTACAACCGGGGAATCAGCTGAAGAAGCGTCGATTTGCCGGCCCCTGTCGCTCCTAAAATGGCGGCTGTCTCATGCGGACGGATGACAAACGATACGTCAGAAAGCGCGTCAAGGTCGTTGTCTGGATAGCGGAACGAAACGTGCTCAAAGCGAATTTCCCCGCGCTGAACGGCCGGACCACCGCCCGCATCCGCCCCGTGTCGCTCGCCCGGGGCTTCAAGAAGTTCAGCGAGGCGGGCGGCCGAGGCGCGCGCCCGTGAAAACGCCATCGTAATAAATGTAAACATCGACAACGCAGCCGTCGTCCTTGTGGCGTAATTGATGACAGCCACGACTTGCCCAGCGCTCGCCGTCCCGTCCTCGATATGGTGGCGGCCAAAAAGGAGAACGGCGACGATGGCGGTGTTCATCACCATCAACAACACCGGGGTGATCGTCTCCACGAGGCGAAGCACGCTCATGGTCCGCTCCATCAGCGCATCGTTCGCCGTCGCAAATCGCTCCTCTTCGTATTCTTTTCTCATCCATGCTTTAATGAGTCGCATGCCGGCCAAATTTTCACGCATTACGCCGTTGACGCGATCAAGCGCTCGTTGGACGGCGGAAAAGGACGCCGCCGCCTTTTGTACAACCCACAATAAAAAAACAGCGGACAGAGGAACAGCCACCGCCAAAACGAGCGCCAAGCGCGCATGAACGACAAACGCCATCGCGACGCCAAAGACGACCAGAAGCGGTGCACGCAAGGCGATGCGCAAACTCATAAACAACATGTTTTGCACTTGGGTCACATCGTTCGTCATCCGGGTGATGAGCGAGGCCGGCGACAACTGCTCGATGCGCGCAAGCGAAAACGATTGGATTTTGGCAAACAGCGCCGTCCGCAGCGCAAATCCGTACTCCTGACCGACGTAGGCAGCAGCAAATGAGTTGGCGATGCCCGAGGCAAACGCCAACAGCGACGCCCCGAGCATCACTGCTCCCCACGTGAAAATGGCCGCAACATCCTGTTTCATGATGCCTTCATCGATGATTTTCCCCATCAACAGCGGCTGCCAAAGCTCGATGATCAGCTCGGTCAACATAAACAACCAAGCTAACGCCATCCACTTCCCATATGGCCGCAAATAGATCAGCACCCGCCCCATGTCTGCGCCACTCTCCTCTCCATTCCAACCGCGGAGCCTAGCCGCCGTTCATCGTTGTGTGTAATTTTATCTTAATTAGGCGAGAAGACTCCCACTTCAACGAAGCGAAGCGGAGTAAGTGGGAGATGAATCGCCTTAACTATATTTTGCTGAAAATAGGATAGATTCAGTAAAATATAGTATAATATAGTTAGGTAGCGTCAAAAGTTCTATGAAAACTCCACACAGATCATCCCATTGAGCATCGTGGGGCATGCGGAGGGCCGGATTCGCCCTTGACCAACACCCGCCAAAGGTGCGGAAGAGTCGTCAAGGGCGAC
>NZ_SDLD01000082.1:0-5321 GCF_013096875.1 Geobacillus sp. DSP4a
GGGAGTGTGGTATGCTTGTTCATAGAGAGCACCTCCTGGGTTTGTTTGTGTCGCTACTCACATTCTACAGGAAAGGTGCTCTTTTTTCTATACCCTTTGGATTTTATTGGATAATCAACACGCCTGTTTACACAAAATTTTATACATCATCATTAAAAGAAAATCTCTATTTTCCTCTCTTCTATCCATTTGGCGAAATTTGCATTTTTAATTTCTGTATGGAATGACTGTCCATCTAACGAATAAATGACCTTCCTTGACTCGTTTCGACCGCTACTCTGCACAAAAGCATAGATTTCTTCTGAGCTTAATTCCGTATTCTTAATGGATAATTGTAGAATACAGTCATAAGACAGCAGGATGTATTGCTCTTTAAACATCAAAAAATCATCGACACCTAATATTCGAAATAAACTTTCGTTATTTACAAAAGTATTATACATCGTATATACACCTTTGCCGTCATCACTACATATATAGGCAGGACCGTAGTACTGATGAACAAGCAATAATGAGAAAAAACAAATAAAGCGCTCTCCTGCATTATTTCCGTTATGTAAAATGATTTGTCTCAATTTCGGAAGATCCGAAAAAGAGGATAATTCACATCGTTCCAGATTATTAATAATATCTCTATTTACTCTGAAAGCTTCCAAAGCTACTTGTTTCATCGCATCAAATATGTATTGCTTTTTCGTCATTCCTTTTTCTAATAATTGATAAATGGTTTCCATCGATATAATGTATAGCTGTTTCTTCGCCGATAATTGTTTGAAAAGCTCAAAGTAATAATCATTATACCGTTCCTTTGTGGGTATATTCCTAAAAGACTCTTCTAACACTACATCAGGAATAAGAAAAACCGGGGACTGATGAAACGCCTGCAGCAAAAGCGGCAAATTTGATATTTGTTTTCTTAATTTCGTTAAAATCATATTATCTAACATATAAAATGTTTGGTGTTCGTTTAGTGACTGGTACAATTGCTCCGTATTATCTGAAATAAACGGACGAACCGATTCTAAAACAGGAGAATCGAGGACCTTCATCCTTTAGTCCCCCTTTGATCATGCACTGACGCCAACACTTGTTCATATAGCTTATCATAAGATTTTTTAATCGATTGAAGATCCTCCTCATACATCAATCCTTTTGCTTTTTCATACAATTCATCAAACCCGCTGATGTTTATTGTATAACTAGGCTCGAAAAATGATTTGTCTATATCATGAGGAATACGATTTCTATAATCATAGTCCAATGCATTTTTCGCTTCGTTAATCGTGATCAATTCGTTTTGAGCAAGTTTAACAACTAACGCTTTATACGGGATCTGGAAGATACTGATTAATCGCATAATTTTTTCTGGGAGAGATTGTTTCGTATGAGCAGTTTCTAAAAATTGAAAGCTTCTTTCTAACACAAAGTCATTAATTAAAAATTCGGAAGCGAAGAGATTAGGAAGCCGCTCTTTTTCATCATAAATATGATCAATCATGATAAAATTTTGGTCAGGGTTCTTAATTTTATCTCTGTCAAAAAAGAAATGATAAAACTCGTGCGCCCACATGAAATTTTCATATATTCTCGGCTGTGCGGTATTAATATGGACATAATAATCACCGTTATAGTAATACACAAGCCCACCATAGTCAGCATTTTGAATCGGAAACTGCAATACATTTGCATGCTCGTAAAGATAAGTTTTTATAAAATCAAGCGGCTTTACATGAGCAAGAGGATCTCCGAGGGAGTAAATACGGTCCATCGCCTTTTTAATTTTCGGCAAATGTGTTTTGTTATGCTCTAGAATCATTTCAAGATTATCTTTTGTAATCAATGGACTACCCCCTTGGATTTTCCGAATTTGTGACTGATTTTAAAACATCGATCAGTTCAACAAATTCGCTAAAAAGATGCATGCCCTTTTTTAATTCTTCGTCCACTGTACCGTGAAACGAAAGTGCCACATAATTCATAAATGAATCAGATCGGCTACGGTCAAACGTTTTTTCTTTGAATTCCATATCTGCCTTGTAAAAAAAGAACGGATCTTTGATGCGGAATAGCTTATTGATCTTTGCAACATACTCCTCCACATTTCCTTCGCCTTTTAAGAAATTATAATAAGCTGTCTTCTTAATACCAGTGCGTTCCATCACCCATGAATGTTTAATACCTTTACTTTCTATATATTTTTTGACATTCTGACCTACAATTTTGTTTGTATTTACCATACATTTCACCTCCGTATCTACAATAAATTATAAATAAGAATGTATTGATTTTCTATATATTTTCCTCAAAAAGCGGAATATATGATTATTTTATGCAAAAAATTATTAAAAAGTTCTCGATAAAACTCATTTTTTCCTTAAAAAGAGGAATGTATTGCTATATGTTGCCTCCTTAAGCGTTCGATCGGGTTCAGTTGCGGAGAATACGGAGGAAGGTAAATGAAGTGAAAACTCCGTCCTTCTTCCCGCAAAAACTCTCTCACCATTTTGGCATGATGAATTCGGGCGTTATCCAGCACCAAGACGATGAGACGATCCGGGTAACACTCTTTGAGAATCCGCAGGAAATCCAAAAATGTTGTCGCATTGGCCGCTCCTGCTTGATAAAGAACTGTTTCGCCATCATGGACGTTAACGGCGCCAAACAGCGATACGTGAGCATGATGGCCGAACGTCGGCACTTGCTTTTGACGGCCAACCTCTGACCATGTCGTACGCAACACATGATACGATCGGATATGCGTTTCATCGATGTACAACAGGACGGAATCTGGATTGATTAAGTTTTTTTTATTAGATCCATTTGTTTTTCGAAGTGTTTTTGTCGATCCGGATCTCCTTTCGCCAACGTGTAAGTCGGCCGGGTCCACGAAAGCCCTTTTCGATGCAAGAGTTTTCGCAAGGCTTCGCGGGACATGGAGATGCCATAATGGTGGTGTACATAGGATTGAAGGATCTTCGTATTCCACGCCGAAGCGATGTCCCAGCCCAGCTCCGCGGGTGTCGTGGTCAACACAAGGTGTTTGATCTCTTCCTGCTGTTCTTCGGTGAGAAACGGCTCTCGCCCAGGGGCAAAATCCCGATGAAGCAGGAGTTCCAGGCCCCCTTCGTTAAACAGCGACACATAATGGGAAACGGTTTGGCGGCACACGTTGACCATGGAGGCCACGTCTTTGCCCAAATAGCCTTCCATGGCCAGGCGGACGGCCATCACACGTTGGCGGAGATGAGCGTTTTTGATCTTCCGTTCCTGCTTGCGGAGTTTCCGGGGCGTCCATCCATGGTTGTCGGTGATGTTGAGACGTTTCATGCAGAATTCCGCTCCTTTTCCATGCTTTTCCTTAGGAGCAGTATAACCAGAGTGGGCACCGCTTATGCGAAGGTTAACTTTTCAATGAGCATGTATATAGTTCACCATTAAATCCCTAGTTGAAGTTCGTGTACAGTATATTTGCTTTTTGTCACAACTCCCGGGCTCCGCAATGTTTCATGCACCTTCTCATTATACAACCGAACGTTTTCATTGATGATCTTCCACTCCACCGATCGCTGGTGGCAAAACCCATCGATATCATTGTCGAGATGTTTCACATAGCGATAGGGGCCAATGATGCCGATGCTGAGCCATGCGCCATGGCGAACCAACACGATATCCCCTTGTTCCATCGTATTGACAAACGCCCAGATCGCACCAAGAGCGTTGCCAAGCTTTGCCCCCGAATAATGGTACACGTTGCGCAATCGCTCTCTCCGTTCATCTTTGCTTATGCCGTCTAAATTGCCAATCAGCGGCCAGCCAATCCCTATGACTTGATCGCGAATGAATTGGTCGTACCGCTGAAACCCATGCGGTTTTGTTTTCATTTGAAATACATGCGCCATTTCCAATCCCCCGTTTCCCTTTCAACCTCCGCCTTAGCCAAACCGCCCCACCCATCAAAAAGCGACAGGCGCGTAACCACCTCAACTTCTTGCATGCTTCTGAAGAACAGCCGTAATCGCCTCAATCGTTTCTTTGGCGGCATCCGTCAACGCTTCAAACTTAAAGGCAATCGACTGGGCGTTTGGATTGATGGATGGTTCTTCGTTTTGATCTCTGCGAAACGCCGTGATCGCCTCCAAGTCTTGTTTGAGCCCATCGGGAAGCAACGCTCGCTCGAACCTCCAACTGACAATGCAGGGCTCTTTCGCTGTGTAATCGTTGGATCCTTCATATTGTATAGCCCCGATGCGCTTCTTCCCTTTCTCGGAAGCGGCATCATTCATAAACAACTGCACGGTTTGCTTTGCATGGCCATCACATACATGCAAGCCTGCTTCCATCGATTTGTTTGCGATGAAATGGAAAATGGGTGCAACGGCAAAGCGGTACTCAAACATCTTCACCTTTTCTCCCCCCCTTTTTTTGTCATATTTGCAACAGGCTCATCTGCCCCCAACAAAATGACGAGCAATCTCCGTTCATGCATCATTAAGGATTCTTTCAACAAAAACAAGCAAACTCCTGCATATGAATGAAAAAAATAGAGGCCCAACCAATGTTTCTCTGTTTCGATTAATCCTCGAGTGGATCCTTCCTGCCTCCACGAGCCTTTTTGTCACTTCAATGTCTTCCCTCGACGGCTGGCAATGACCGCTGGGATGATTATGGGCTACGATGATGGAAGCCGAGTTGGAGAGAATGGCAGCCTTCATCACCTCCCTCGGATGCACGATGCTGGCGTTCAGGCTGCCGACATGGCAAACGTTGATGGCAGTCGGCTGGTTTTTCGTGTTAAGGCAGACAACGACAAACTTCTCACGGTCGGATTCCACAAGAAACGGCTTCAGCAGCTTGTACGCATCTTCTGGCGATTTGATTTGACGCTCCTTGTACAGCACGCTAGATTCACGAACGAGCTTCAGACTTACAATATTGACGCGCTTCGCTGGCTGTTTGGCAGGTACCTCTCTTTCCAGCAACTCTAGCTGTTGGTGGTTGTTGGTTTGATACTTGCTCGTCCTTTTCCCTCCCGAAACAAAATAGCCTCCATTCCTTTCGGGGAATGGAGGCTAGTCAAAGTGTATAGAACTTGTATTTAACTCACATTTCGCACCCTAACAAGGTCAAAACAAAGGATTTTTTATTTAGTTTTTCAGAATAACTTTTTGACCAACACAACGAGCGATGGCAATCCTTTTTTTACCATCGCTGGTCGTTCCGTATCACGTTACACGTAGATGCTCTCATCCATGCCCAATCCCTGCAGAATCCTTCGCTGATCAGGGGTAAGGGAGCGATCCAGTGAGCGTTGGATGCGCCCA
>NZ_SDLD01000083.1:0-4861 GCF_013096875.1 Geobacillus sp. DSP4a
GGCTACGCATCGTCGCCTTGGTGAGCCGTTACCTCACCAACTAGCTAATGCGCCGCGGGCCCATCCGCAAGTGACAGCCCAAAGGCCGCCTTTCAACCGAAGACCATGCGGTCTTCGGTGTTATCCGGTATTAGCTCCGGTTTCCCGGAGTTATCCCGGTCTTGCGGGCAGGTTGCCCACGTGTTACTCACCCGTCCGCCGCTGACCGAATCAAGGCAAGCCCCAATCCGGTCCGCTCGACTTGCATGTATTAGGCACGCCGCCAGCGTTCGTCCTGAGCCAGGATCAAACTCTCCAAAGAAAGTTGATTGGCTTTTGCTTCGGCCCATGCGGACCTCCACTTTCGTTGCGCTTCGTTTCGTTCAGTTTTCAAGGAACAAGCAACTTCTTTCCATAATCTTGAGGAATTCAGCTTTTCTGAATTCGCTCGTGTTTGCAATTCAATTTCTTTATTAATATAATGATTCCATCCGACGATCGCCAAGTTTCTTAATTACTATCTTGAACAACCTGGCGAATTTAATTATATCAAAAAATCATATTTTGTCAATAAGCATTTTTTAACTTTTGCGTTTTCATTTGCGTTTTCGTTCTTTGTTGAATGCATTTAGGCCGCTTCTTACCTACCACCAAAGCGACGTTTTACATAATACTACTTTCATCATCTGAAGTCAACAGTTTTTATACATGCAATTTCAACCAAAATCAAGCTGCATTCCTCTGTATATCACCACTGTCCCCCGGCATCTGCCCTTGAGCAAATTTCATCTTCCAACTTACCTAAACCTCACATTTCGCACCTTACGACTCACATTTCGCACCCTAACAAGGTCAAAACAAAGGATTTTTTATTTACTGTAGATGAGCAAAATCACTAACATAAATTTACATCGAAACAAAAAAGGAGACATGAACCCGATTCCTTGGTTAGAATAGATGTGCTACCAAACCATTCACAAGGAGGTTCATGTCTCATGAATAGATTAGCACATCATCAAGGAATTCACAAGTTTTTCACGATGTTGGGGTTGGCCCTTTATTTTTCAAAACCTGTTATGAAGCATCTCGTTCATATCGTGGATGCAATGATCACGAAGGGCTTTTCGGGAACATTGACCGATCTTCATCATGGGAGCTTTCATCCGAACCACCGCACGACACTCAGCCATTTTTTCACGAAAAGTCCGTGGGAGGAAGAGACACTGCTTCGTAAACTCCAGCAGTGGATCCTTCGTCGTGTCGAACGCATCGCCAAACAGGAGAATCAACCCTTGTTTGTTTCGATCGATGATACGATTTGCCAAAAAACCAAGCCTTCGTCACGGGCAACACACGCGATTCAGGGATGTGATTGGCACTACTCTCACTCAGTGAAAAAATCGATTTGGGGCCATTCTCTTGTTTGGTTCATGGTTCATACTGCACCCCAGGCGTTTCCCTTTGCCTTCCGCCTCTATGACAAGACGGCGGGAAAAAGCAAAGGGGAACTCGCGATCGAGATGCTTTCTTCGTTGGATGTACGGCTTGTCTGAAAAAAGGATTCCACGTCATCGCGATGCTCAAGACGAACCGGATTCTCTATCCGAACGGCGTTGCCGTCCAAGCGAAGCAGTTGGCCCGCTCCATCGAACCGAATGACACTCACCTCGTCACGGTGGGAGAAGAGCATTATCGCGTCTATCGTTACGAAGGAGCGCTCAACGGCCTCGACCATGCGGTGGTGCTGCTCGCTTGGAAAGCCAATCAGCCGATGACATCGGAACATCTTCACTGCGTCTTGAGCACCGACCGGGAGCTAAGCGATGAAGACATCTTGCGCCACTATGCCCAACGCTGGTCGATCGAATGCTTTTTTCGACAAGCGAAAGACCAGCTGAAGCTCGATGGGTACCGTGTTCGTCAGGTTCGGGCGGTGAAACGCTACTGGATCTTGGTGCAGCTTGCTTACGTGTACAGCCTATTCGAGTCGAACAGCGATTTTTCTGATGGGCTCGATCTCTTGCGCAAGAGAAAAGGACATAGCCTCGTGGAGTTCATTTACTGTGCAGCGAAACAAAATATTCCCATTGATACCGTGAAAAAACAGCTCCATGTGGCATAAGGGGTACCCTGTTTGTTTCTTTTTACATGGTAATTATTGTTATGAAAATTGCTCATCTACAGTCTATTTTATAAGCGGTTTGACGGGAGCTTTCCTTTGTTTTGTATTTGTTTCTATCGGATTTTACTCTTTTCCGGCTAGACTTATCCCTATGTCACCGATACCTATCATTGAAATGTTTACGGTCATTCCTTTTTATGTTCTTTTCGGAGTGAGATATAGTCCGTCTAAATGGGGATGGAAGATCCCCTTTTACTGGGGGATGGTTCATATCGCGATGCTTTTAGAAATTTTCGTGTTATTCCCCCCAGTTAAGATAATGGATTACAAAGAAAACTGGGATGCTTGGGACTCTTATACATGGTGGTGGATTTATTTGCTTCTTTTTGAGTGGATTGGTGGAAAAATTGTTCCAACTCATTCAAGAAAACCGATACAATCTAAATCTTTTCGCTATGGAAGATGGGGATGGGTTGTCTTCCATTTTATTGTGATTACGACAATATTTTTAGCAGGTGTTTATACAGGATGGAATTTAAAAATGTGAACAATTTCTTACTCCCGTCGAAGAACAGAATTTTTTCTATAATCTGTGGTGCCATGACATGTTTCCGTTTCGCTGCAAATTGTTGAAGAAGCACAAATGAATACGGCATGGGTTCTGTTGGATACTGAACCCATGCCGTAATTTTTTTATGCGTGTCTGCTTGACAGGTGCTCATAATGTTTAGGCTCTCTTCTTTCATTTACCGCACAAGTGCAGCCGGATGTTTTGGCGTGGGCGGGAAAGTGCAAGACATATATCCAAGCCCTATGCTTCTAGTTTTTGCGTTTCTCCGTTATAGATATTTAAATCCAATTCTTTAGTGATGCGGCTGGTGACGACACCGGCGGTCATGCTTCCGCTGACATTCAAGGCAGTTCTTCCCATGTCAATCAGCGGCTCTACGGAAATGAGCAATCCTGCTAATGCTACTGGCAGATTCATGGTCGATAACACTAGAATCGCCGCAAACGTAGCACCGCCGCCAACGCCTGCAACCCCAAACGAACTGATGGTGACGACTAGAATAAGCGTCAAAATAAAGGAAAGAGAAGTTGGATCGATGTTAACGGTTGGTGCGATCATCACTGCAAGCATGGCAGGATAAATGCCGGCACAGCCATTTTGCCCAATTGACAGCCCAAATGAGCCGGCAAAGTTGGCGATGCCTTCGGGAACGCCAAGCGCGGTTGTTTGTGCTTTAACATTCAATGGAAGAGTGGCCGCGCTTGAACGAGAAGTGAATGCAAACGACAGTACCGGCAGCACTTTTTTTACGTAAGTAATAGGGTTTAGTCCGGACAACGCTAAAATTAGCAAATGAACGGCAAACATAACGAAAAGTGCAATATAGGAAGCCACGACGAATTTTCCTAGTTTTGCAATAGAGTTGATATCGCTTGTCGCAGTCACTCGGGACATAATGGCTAAAATTCCGTAAGGCGTTAGACGCAGCACTAGCGTGACGATGCGCATGACGATCGCGTACAGGGAATCTACTATTTTTTTGAACATTTCCGCCTGTTCAGGCTGTTTTTTAGCAACTCCTAAATAAGCAATGCCGACAAAGGCGGCGAAAATAACAACCGCTATGGTGGATGTGCTGCGCTGTCCCGTGAAATCTAAAAATGGATTTGCCGGAAGCAGCTCGATTATTTTTTGTGGGAAAGACAGGTTTTGAATTTGTTCATATTTTTGTTCTAACTCCTGCCCACGTATCTGTTCCGCCTCTCCCGAAGGAATGTCCACCGCCTCTAATTGAAAGCCTAATGAGGCCATGATGCCGATAGAAGCAGATATCGCCGTAGTGCCCAATAATAGCCCAATAATGAGCGTGGCGATTTTTCCTAAATTATTAGATATAGAAAGTTTGGTAAACGCCATAACGATAGAAATGAAAACTAATGGCATAACAATCATTTGCAACAGTTTTACATAGCCTGTGCCGACAATGTCAAACCATTGGGTGGACTGCTGGACGATAGCGGAACCAGCCCCATACACTGCCTGCAATGCGAACCCAAAGGCGATTCCGAGTCCAAGAGCAGTAAATACCCGTTTGGAGAAGGAAACGTGTTTCTTTTGCATATAGGCCAGAACACCAATCAATAATAGCAATATAGCAACGTTGAAAATGATTAGGTAAACATTCATCGTCAATCCCTCCTGACACGTAAAATTACTCTAATGATTAAAAACCGATATGTAAAGTGAGCTTTATTTATCGTATGAAAGAGTTTATAGGAAATTGCTAGGTACCGTCAAGAATTTTGTGTAATATAATGGGGGTAGGGTTTCTCTGAAATGGATTTGGAATGAATAGGGAACTATATAGGTGCAATTTGAATCTTTAACATTTGTAGTTTTTACAGAGCGATTGGATCGACTGTCGGGCGAGCGAACAACGCCGCTTAAAGACCCATGAATGGGTCTGTGAAGCGAGTCGTTGTTCGGTCTTCCGTCACGCTTTAGCGTGACGGAGGCAAGCCATAGGCTTGCCTTCGACAGTCAAAAATGGATGAGCCACTTTTCCGCCAAGGATATGTTAAACGATTTCGTTGCATCTATCCTGAAAACACCATTTAAGACAAAAAAACGGAGCCCACCTAGCCTTCGGAATCGGATTCCAAAGGAAGGTATTTCAGTATATATATGGTTAATAAGTGCTATGCACTCGTTTTTTCTAGTTTCACTTCGTACCCTAACCCCTCTAATCG
>NZ_SDLD01000084.1:0-4820 GCF_013096875.1 Geobacillus sp. DSP4a
AAGGAAATCTTTGTCCGAAACAATTCACAAAAAATTTAGCACATTCCTTCAGAAAAGGGGAGAGGGCTTTCTGAAAGAATGTGCAAAAAAATGGGCGTTTTGTGCTGAAATAAAATGATAATTTACAAAGTTACTTTTAAAAAACTTACGTATTGCAGTCGGCACATCCCATAATAGCCAGTAAATTAAGAAATCCGATTACTCAATTTAACAAAAAGAATTTTCTGATACATAATTGTGTATTGTAATATTTCAATAAATATAGGAAAATACCCATATTTTCGTGTTATGGCTCATCAAGAAGGCCGGAGTCTTACTCCGCCCTCTTTTTTATGATGAACAAAAAAGAGCCTACTCAAAACGAGTAGGCTGCATTCGTTTATTAATTAATTTTCCACATTGGAACATAAAGCTCGCGTTAGTACCTATATACATGCAACATGAAGAGTTAACCTCTCCGTTATCCTGCACACCCTAAGCGCTGCAGCACTTCCTCCAAAGATCCTGTAGGCTCAATCTGCAAGCTGAGCCATGGGGGGAGGAAGTTAGTTGCAGGAGAAGGCAAATGTTAATTTTTCAATGAGCATGTATATAGTTCACTTTCGCCTTTATAGTCATACATAACAGTGTATTCGGCTGTTCCAGGCTTACCGGTTTCAGATAGCTGTAATCAACGGTGATAAAATGGCTCTTATGCAATATTGGTGATAGAGGGAGCTAATTGGGAAAATTAGTGTGCAATTCGAATTTTTTAGCTTCTCATTCTCAAGTATCTTGGCTTTTTCACCAAAAGAACTTAAGAGTCAATTTTAAATCGTTGTTGACAGTAAGCAATCATTTTTTTCTCTTACAAAACTACTTGATCATCGGATAGTATGTTTCTGTACTTTCTTATATCGGAATTTATCATCCAAAAGTTTGAAAATATTAAGAGTATCCCTGCTAAAATCAAGACAGTTCTCAACCCTAATATATCACTCACTAAACCTCCAACCATTGAACCAAGGGGTATCATCCCCCATGTTATCATCATCATTACACCACTTATTTCCCCCCTTATATGAGAAGGGAGTATAATTTGTTGAACCGTCATTCTCGCAATACTACCTATACTCCTCGCAGCATAACAGAAAATTATACCTGTTATAAAAACAAATATTCCTGCTTTTCCATAAGAAAATCCCATAAAAAGCAGGCCAAAACTCGGTATGATGGGACCAAAAATCATAACTGACAGCACATCAAATTTTTTTATCAATCTTGGGGTAATAAAAGACCCTAATAATGCTCCGACTCCTCCTAAGGACAAAATTATGCCAGTTAAAGATTCACTAAGCTTCAAATCCTTAATTAAAAAAATGATAACAATTGCTCCGTACATTGACATTGAAAAATTAATAGTACTGGTAGTAAGAACTATGGACTTTAAGATATTGTTTTTTAAGATATATTTTATATTCTTTATAATGTTTATTTTTCTTGTGCGTTCTACTGTCACCTTATTTGAATTTTTAATACCTAACATTAGAATCGAGCTTATTAATAATGAGCATGAAATAAATGTCATTGTCAACTCTTCTCCAAAAATCCCTATAACTACTCCACCTAATGCTGGACCTAATAAATTGGCACTAGATCTAGAAAATTGGAGTAAGCTGTTAATTCCTGCTAATTCATCCTTACTATAAATATCAGGAATCCATGCTGTTAAAGTAGTTTCTATAATTACTATGACTAGTCCTATTAAAAAAATTATTAAAAAATAATTTAACTTAGTTAAATTTGAAGATAATGCTAAATATGCAAACATACCAAATAGAAGAGATTTAATAAGTAGAAGAGTTACCATCATATATTTTCTGTTCCACGAATCGGCTATTAAACCTGCTATATAACCAAATATCAAAAATCCAATTGATGATAAAGAAATAGCAAAACCAATAGATGAGTTATTTAAATTTAATATATTGATACCTAAAATAGGAATTAAAATCATTAATATTTCTGTAGATAGAAGTCTTAATATTTCTGCGATTCCTATTTGGAAATTTTTTAATAAATTTTTCATTGTTAAAAACCTCGCTACAAAACATCAATTAAGCTATTTTCTACAACTCTGTTCGGATGTATCTTATTGAAGAAATCTTCTATATCTTTCAATATCGTTTTTTCATCGACATCGTACTCATTTAAAACAGTTTTTGCTATCTCTTCTTTAGAATATCCTTTAAATGCCAAATTAAAGAATAATAAACCCACATCATCTTCTAAAATATGATATACATCGTTTTCACAATTATGAATCATCCTTATTTCTTCCCAAATTCTATAGTGTCTTGCAATCCAAGTAGGAGAATTTTCTTTTGCCTCTTCCAGTAATTTATATGGTTGTTTCGCTTCCTCTAAATATAATTTTATGGATTCCCTATTAAGCAATGAATCTAAATAGTTGTTGACTTCGTTATTTGTAACTTTTATATTCCATCCTCGAATTTGTTGAGCAATTGGTGCAAACATTGCATCAGCTAAAGAGAAGTCTCCAAATAAAAATTCCCCTGTCCAACCTTTTGCTTTTTTTCGGGCCAAAGTATTCTCTAATAATTCCAAAGTCTCTTTTAACTGTTCTAAAGCATCATTAGGTATTTCTTTTTGATTATTTTTTCTAAATGAGTTAGCATAAGACATTCCACTCATTAATGGTAATAAATCAGCATGAATATGACTACTAAAAACTCGAATATCACTTCTCTTTACGATATCATCACTCAAAAGGCTAGGATAATCCTTGAAATTTTCTTCCAAATACTCAGATATAGCTAAAACATCACAAATTACAGCACCTGTTTCGGGATCTATTAAAATAGGTACTCTTGGTAAATGCTCTACAATACTATTTTCTATTAACTGTGTATCATCAATGTTCAATAGTTGGGTTATTTGACATCCACAACCAGATGCAGGTTCTTTAGGCAAGTCATAATCGTCCTTATCTTTTATTGGAATTATTCCATTTTTAGTAAATTTAATAGGCCAATCGAGTCCAGCAATAATTTCCCTATAAGGTATTTTTCTCTCTCTTAGAATAATAGATGCTCTCATGGACCAAGAGGAAAATTGTTTATCCCCTATAATTAACGTCAACATAAAATTCAACCTCCCTAAATCATTAAACTGAACATTGCGACTTTGCAGATGAAGAAGGTTCAAAAAAGTAAGGTAAATGACATCCACCTCTACAACTATATAACTCACTACAACCCATACATGTATTACGTGGTGTAAGTACCTCGGAAACTTTCTTTGTCATTTTATTCCATATACTTTTTATCCCGTCTGTCGTTACATCACCAAAATATACATTGCTATGTGGACAATGTCTTAACTTACCATTAAAAGATATACTCCCCCAAACCAAACCAGCTTCACAGTGCCCTGATAATTGGCGTTTTCTTAAAGGTAAGGTCGGATCATCGGCACTTAGAGGAGAATCCTCTATTGAAGTGCACATTTTTTGACCACATGGCCAAGCAATTACTAAATCATCATATTGTTTTTGTAATTCGTCAATCTGTTTCATTAGTGGCAGCATATTTTCAATGGGCACGCCGTATTTATCATCATTTTTTCCAGTTGGTACATATCTCATAACACTAAAATACCTAGCTCCTCTATTATACGCATCTTTCATTACATCAATTGCGCTGTTAAAATTCTCTTTTACTAAAGTCAGCTCTACAACAACTTCAATTCCTGTCTTTACAAGAGTTTCAATCGCACTGACTGCTTTCTGATAAGCCATCTTATGTCCAGTTAGCAAATTATGTAGTCTCTTATCACCATGTAAAGAAATTAAAACCGTGCCCACATTGTATTTTTTAAAACGTTCTGCACGTTCAGGTGTTATAAAATGACCATTTGTAAACACTACTTGATAAAGACCCAAACTCCCCCCATATTCAAGAATTTCCTCTATATCAGGATGCAATAAAGTTTCTCCCCCACTATATCGCACTATGAAACAACCGTTTTCATTACATTCATCTAGAATCTTAAAGACTGTTTCTTTGGGAAGATGCTTTTGTGGCAACATTTTTATTTTCTTTTGAACATCCTCATCACTAAGATTAGGATCAATTTTCCAGACATTGTAGCAGAATCCGCAATTCCAGTTGCATAGGGAAGTTACCTCTATTTCAATGCGAAGAGGGAATTCTAGTAATTTATTATGCTTTTTTTCAATGTCCCACTCCCATACTTTTTCCTTATGTTCACAAATATTTGATATAAATACAAATATATCATCTATTAACTCCTCTTCTTGAACATCATACTCTTGTAAAATGTAATTTTTGATATAGTTAATATCATGATTTTGACGAATTAAAGATAATATTAACACACCTATGTCTCCATCTACTCTGTGAATGATACCAGTATTACTTTCGAACAATAGTCCTAGATCTTCCCTAAACTTCATTTTTTTTATCTTTTCTATATATGGTATTAAACTTTCTAAGTTTTGGCTCATATTATCCTCCTTTACTATTGCAAATTAAGAGGAGGTCAACTATAGTTGCCCTCCTCCTATTAAATTACTGTAGATGAGCAAATTCACTGACATAAATTGACAACTAAACAAAAAAGGAGACATGAACCCGATTCCTTGGTTAGAATAGATGTACCACCAACTATCCACAAGGAGGTTCATGTCTCATGAATAGATTAGCACATCACCAAGGAATCCACAAGTTTTTCTTCACGCTGGGGTTGACGCTGCAGCTTTCCAAACCGGTCATCAAGCATCTCATTCATATTGTCGA
>NZ_SDLD01000085.1:0-4613 GCF_013096875.1 Geobacillus sp. DSP4a
ATTGGGCGGTGGTGCTGTTGGCCTGCGTGTACAGCATCGCCGAATCCCGACAAAACCTCTCCACCGGGCTGGAGCTTCTTCGGTCGCGAAAAGACCACAGCGTCGTCGAGTTCATTTATGACGCTGCAAAGCAAGATATTCCCATTGATGTGATCAAAAAACAGCTCCGTATCGCGTAAGGGGTACCCTGTTTGTCTCTCTAACCATGGAAATTATTGTAATGAAAAATGCTCATCTACAGTTATATTATTTGCTTTTAACCATTCTTCAAATAGCTTACTTCCGACTTCATAAGATAAATCATCTGCATCAACAGTAAAAATCTTGTAACCATATTTTTCATGGAAATCATACTTATCTAATATTTTTTTAACTAATGTAGTATCTTGTTCATTATCTAAAAAAACTACCCATTTATTTTCATTCTGAATTTTATATGCGACTGCTTCTAAATCAACATTGTTCTCATAATATCCTAAATGAAGATGCTGATTTGGATCAAATTTCACGTTTATTCACTCCCTATAATTGATTTGATTACCATATGAAGTGATGTTTTTTCATATTAGGAGCTACATGATAATGTAGATAAGGTCCTTTTCCGTCAATATAATGATAATCTAATCTAAAACCCGTGGTGCTAGATAAACTTGAGCAAGCATAAAAATAGCCCTTGCTGGCGGATCTCCTGTAGAATGAAAGTGCGACCTACCATTCGAAAGGAGAATCCCCATGCAAGAGCACTTTCATTTTACTACAGATCGGGCCAAGATTCAAAAGCAATATGCCGCCATTTTCGTTTTTGTTTCTGCCCAACTGTCATCGATTCAGATGTACCTACAGCGTCGCAACCGCCATTTGGTCAAACAGGAAGACGCCGTGGTCATCGCGATTCATCTTTTAGGAAAGCTGCTCGGTTTTACTTCTGAACGGGCGTGGCATCGTTTTGTCACGGGAAATTTGTTCACAAACGGCTCGTTTCTCGAACGTTCCCGGTATAACCGCCGCTGCCGGGCGCTTGGCTTCGCTATCAAATGGATCGCCGTCGTGAGCAAAACGCGGCCAACATCATGCCTATGCCGTCGTGGACAGCTTGCCGCTCCCATTGTGCCATACGGCAAGAATGCATCGCGTCAAACGGTTTCAAGAGATCGCCGACATCGGGTATTGCGCTTCCAAAAAGCAATGGTACTACGGGTTGAAGCTGCACCTTCACGTGACCGATCAAGGGCTGCCAATGGGGTATGTGGTGACGGAAGCATCTTGCCACGATCGAATCGCAGCCGAAAGCGTGATGACCCAAATTCCCCACCCGTATAACTTCGGGGACAAAGGATTCATTAGCCGTGACTTGCAAAAAAGGCTGTACGAAGAATACCAAATGGCGCTTTGGACTCCGTCTCGAAAAAACCAGAAACATCGTGCGTCTGAGACATGGGAGCAGTGGATCCAACAAAAACGCAAAGTGATCGAGACGGTGTTCTCGGTTCTGGTTGACCACTATCGCATCACGGGGATCCGAGCCAATTCGATTATCGGATTTGGAGTGGCACTAGACGGTATATTGTTAGCTTATTCCCTGGTTACACTTGGGCTAGTTGAGCGCTAAAGCTCAACTAGCACCACGGGTGGATAAATCATCAGCTTCTCTTCCGTCTTCGTGCGCGGCCGGGCAGGAGGGGATTTGATCGGGATCGAAGAAGCCGAGATGCAAAAATCAAAGCCGCGCTTGACTCGCAGTCAAACGCGGCTTTCGGATGAAGGAAAACTAGCGAATGGATTCAAGCTGCTTGGCCAAATGGTGAAGTTTTTTCTCGTGCTGGATGGTTTTGGACGCGAGGAAATGGACGGTTTCTTGCGTTTCGGTCAGCTCTACGCGCAAGCCAGCGAATTTTTGTTCGAGTCGGTCGAACCGCTCGTTCACCTCGGCGCGAAATTGCTGCATCTCCGCTCTCAGCTGGTTGGCCGTTTCTTGCATTTCCGCTCTCAGCTGACTTCCCATTTCGTCAATTTGGGTGCGGATGTCGCGGGAAAATATTTTCAGCGCCTCGACCACTTCTTTCACCACCGTATCGCGCTCCATGCTTGTTCACCTCCTCTTTTTTGATTATACGACGTGAAGCAGGGAAAAGAAAAGGACGTTTTGAATAAGATTTTTCTCTGTTAATGGATGGTTGGCTTGAGTTGCGGCGTCGTGATTGATCCATGATCATGGTGGCGTTTTGAGGGAACAGGTGGCTCGGCTTATTTTTTGTAATTTTTAACAAATATAACCCGAGTTCGACAGTTTTGAGGCCATTTTAGGCAAATGGAAATGATCAAAATGCTGTTATATCAAGCACTTCGTGGTGCGGATCCTAGAAAAAACTTCGAATTTCACAGGCACACGATTTATTCATTTATTCTTTTAAAAACGGAGACCTTTCTCAACGAACCGAGCTGACGTCCAAGCAAGCTATTGCCGTATCTCCGTGAGCGGATGGGCAGCATGCATCGCCCGAATCATCCGCACCGTCCGGCTGCGGCGCATAAGTAACCGTGGGTGCATTCTTGAAACGGGTGCGAACTCCCCCTTGAACGGCTGCTTCTTTCCATATGGAGGGAGCGGCCGTTCGTTTTGTTCACTGGCGGCGAGTGATTGAGTATATTTTTTTGAAAAAGTGTTTTATCTTTGATTGGATCGCGTTAGTTGAGTGTTAAAACAATATTAATATCATTTTTATTATCTATCCTGCGTGCTTCCCTCAAGGGAGCGACATTCCGTGGTGCACCAGACTACTGGGGTCTGTCTATCCTTCGGACTTTTACGTACCATAGATACAACGATCTCATGACCCCAGCTGCAAGGAGGCCATTTCGACAGAAGGTTGTTTTCATCCTTCCGATGGCGACAAAATTTTTTCGTCATGGGAGTCTATATAGTTTTTCTCTAAAAACTCGTAAATACATAGGTAGTTCAACAACTCCTGAAGAACCTGTAACGCCAACTAATATATTCAAGCTTAACACCTCCTTTACATTACAGTTTCTCTTGGCGTACCTTTTCTCTCATTAATTAATAACGAAGATAAACTAGTAACTATACCCAAAGCACCTGCAATGAAGAAAAGATATTTTATATTGAAATAATCAACACTGACCCCAAAAATAAACTGGGCTACTGGCGTTGAAAGCATTGAAATCGCCATCATAATACTATTAACTCTTCCTAATAAATGAATAGGCACAGAACGTTGAACAAAAGTAGGTATAAGGACTCCTATAAAACCAGTAATTAAGCCAATTACAAAAACGAAAATTAGAATAATCAAAAAATTTTGGGTGAAACATAGTGCGGCAATACCAGTAGCTTGTAAAAGAAAAGATAAATAAATAATCTTCAATTCAACCTTGTGAATGCTTTTAACTGAAAAGATTAAACCAGTTAACAAACTTCCCATTGACATCGATGAATATATATATCCTAAATACTTAGCATCATCACTAACATTTTTAGCTAAAAAAGGGAACAATACATTAACCCCGTTTGCTCCAATATTTACAAAAAATATAGTTATAACCAAATAAAAAATCATTTTTTGTCTATTCAAAAAACTAAAACCAAGTCTTAAATCCGAAAAGTAAGAAGTTTTGTCATTATTATCGTTCATATTTTCAAGATGACTATTTTTAGAGTCAATAAACAAAATTAAAAAAGTTGAAAATACATATAAGATAGAAATGGCTATCAAGGAATGTTCTATTGAGATTGATTCAACCATCCAAGCGGCGATTAAAGGGCCCAAAATGATCGTTGTTCTTACAACAGTGAAGTATTGACTATTGAGACGACTCAAATATTCAGTAGCGACTAATCTTGGCTTTATTGATTCTGAGGCTGACCAATAAAAAGCATCAATCGCTCCAAACAAAACGGAGACCATTATGAGAATTGCAAAAGAGATAGTATGATCCCATAACAGAATAGCCAAAACTAACACAATGATTGCCCTTATCATGTCTGACAACCACAGAAACAACTTTGCCCCTATTCGATCAATAACCGGGCCGCAAAGAAGCCCAGCAATAAATCTCGACAAACCTAGGGAAAATAAAACTGCTCCCATCAAAAAACCTGATTGTAAAACATCAGCAATATACCAAGCTATAACAACACTGTATATGACATCCCCCAAGTTTGAAAGAAACGTTGCTATACAAAATTTTGTAGCGTTCAAAATGATCACCCTTAGAAAGATTGAGACTAGGCATGTAATGCACTTGTGAAACAGAACAAAATCAAAACATAGGATAAGGGGCGGTTTTAATATAACTAAAGATTCATTATACTACAATTATTACAATAATTATTTTATTAGGAAAATACGGTAATGTAAAGAGTTTTTTGTAATACCTCGTCTCGTTTTGTCGGATATCGTTGAATGCAACATATCTTTTGTTTATGTTGAATAATTGAAAACACAAAAAAAGAAGCCAACGAGTGGCTTGAACATATCCCTGTCAAGTAGACAGTGTGAAAAATACCCACCTTCTTCAGCTGCTTGTTAGGATAGTGGAATGAGGAAACGTTGTCAAGGAAAGCACTTGACAACGTCTCCTTCATTCCACTTCAT
>NZ_SDLD01000086.1:0-4406 GCF_013096875.1 Geobacillus sp. DSP4a
TACAGGGTCTAAGCCACCATTAAGCATAACGTCCTGTTGAACTGTTTGCGCCTATTCTTCATTATGGGAAGAAAAGGGGGATTTTCATCCCTGGGTGGAGGGCAAACCATTGCCCATGGATCTTTTCCGTTTGAAGCGGCGTATATGCTAGGGATTCCTTCTATTGGAATATCGAATTTTACTTGGTATACGGCATATCAAGGATTAATTGCTGATTCGTTGCTTGAACCTCTAAAAAAAGCCTATGAAAAAATGACTTATTTCTTTTCTTTGACCGGAAGCGAAGAGCCGGATTGGGGGATGAAAGGAACGAAGCAGTTTGGCTTTTTTGCAAGAAATGTAGATGAAAATGAAGTTCATAGGATAAGGAAACTTATAAACACAACTGGCGATCAGTTCGTTGTTTTCTTTGGACTCGGCATGAAAATCGATATCGAGCAATTAGAACGGCTGCCGATTTGGGATAGCCCTAATTGTACGTTTATTGTTTCATCCAACGTCCAAGTGCAAAGGCCAAACGTTTTTTCCATTCCAAAAGACTACATCGAATCGCAACATTATATTGCCGCAGCGGATTTAATCATTTCAAAGCCTGGTTGGGGAATCGTTAGTGAAGCAGTATGCGCTTGTAAGCCATTATTGATTTTAGATCGACAAGTGATGAAAGAAGATCAACATACGATTTCGTTTTTAAAAGAAAATCATTTGTGCAAGACAATTACATGGAACGAATTACACAATTTTATCATTGACGAAGCGTTCATCAAAGAGCTGAGAAGTCAATATAAATATGCTCACACCTTTTTTGCTAATGAAGCGGATATGATTTCAAAAGAAATTTTGCAAGTGTTAAGAAATAAATAATGAAAGGGTTTAACCATAATGGGACAGCCAATTTTCTTACGTCCTGTATTCCAAGAGAGGATATAGAGCGGAACGAAATTGCTGGATTTGTACGGGTAGGACATTCCTTCCGAGCCAACGGGGGACTGTTGGGCCATTTCAACACATCTGTAAACAACAAAGGAGGGGACAGAAAGATGACATATAAAACAGCAGTAGAAAAATGGCTTTCCTATCCAGAGCTAGATGCAGAATTAAAACAACAATTAATTTCTATGCAGCATAATGAAAAAGCTCTTGAAGATAGTTTTTATAAAAATTTGGAATTCGGCACAGGCGGTATGCGCGGGGAAATTGGTCCTGGTACAAATCGAATGAATATCTATACCATTCGCAAAGCATCGGAAGGATTAACGCGTTATATCGTTGAACAAGGCGAAGAAGCGAAAGCGCGCGGTGTCGTGATTGCCTATGATTCTCGCCATAAGTCACCGGAGTTTGCCTTAGAAGTGGCAAAGACGGTTGGGAAGCATGGAATTAAAGCTTATTTATTTAAAGAGCTTCGTCCAACGCCAGAGCTGTCGTTTGCGGTTCGTTATCTTGGGGCGTTTGCCGGTGTGGTCATTACCGCAAGTCATAATCCGCCGGAGTATAACGGGTTTAACATATTTACCGAGAAGTCTCCCACCTCTAAACAAAGTGTAGGTGGGAGAGGAATCGGTTGTTTTTTCTCCTAAAAATAGAACATATGTGCTATACTATTCTTATCCATGATTTGGTGAAAGGAGGATCCACCATGCTTCGTGGGCAAAAAGTGGCCTTCCGGGCATCGAAGGCGGACCTCGAGCGGCTTCGTGCCTGTAACCGCGAGTCGGCTCGCGTCTGGAATGAATGCCTCCGATTGGCCAAAGAGCATTTCCTTCAACACGGCCGCTGGATCTCGAAAAGCGAGCTGCAAAAACAAACGAAAGGGCGATTCCATCTTCACAGCCAGTCCATTCAAGCCGTCTGCCACCAATACCTCTTCGCCCGGCAATCCGCTCGAGCCGCTATCCAGAAAGGACATCGCCACGTTCGTTATCCGTACAAGCAGAAGACATTTTTCAACACCAAATGGGCAAAAGACGGATTCACCATTCATGAAAATGGGAAAATCACGTTGTCCATGGGCATCCATGGTGGAAAACGCGAAAAACCGATTATCGTCTACGTCTCACAGCTGCCGCAGGGAACGATCAAAGAAATCGAATGTTGTTATGATCATGGCTGGTATCTTGCCATCACCTATGACGATGGCCAGGAAGCGAAAGCGTACCAGCCGGGGCATGCGGTTGGCGTCGATCTTGGCGAAATCCATACGATCGGGGCGTTTTGCGAAAACGGCCAAGCCCTCCTCATCACGGGGCGAAAGGTGCGCTCGCTTCACCGGCTGCGAAACAAAAAATTAGCCGAGATTCAACGCCGTCAATCGAGATGCCAAAAAGGGTCCCGGCAATGGAAAAAGTATGAACGGGCCAAGAAGTACATCTTATCGAAATCGGAACGCCAGCTGCGCGATGCCCTTCATAAAACAACGAAACAGTTTGTTGATTGGTGCCGTGCCCAATCGGTTTCCGATGTGTACATCGGAAATGTCGAGGGAGTCCAGCGGCACACGCGAAAGAAAAAACGGGCCAGCCGGAAACAAGCGCAAAAGCTCTCGAATTGGTCATTCGGGAAAACCAAGAACTATCTGGCCTACAAATTAGCCCAGCACGGCATTCGCCTGAAAGAGATGGACGAATCGTATACGAGCCAGACATGTCCTGTCTGCCGGAAACGAAAAAAAGTGTCGGGCCGAATTTTTGCCTGTTCTTGTGGATATAAAGAACATCGGGACGTTCATGGAGCCCGAAATATCTTGAGCAAGGCGGTGCATGGACATATTCTTCCTTGGCCGGTACCGACGAAGCTCACGTATCTACGGATTGCGTAAGCAAGAAGTAGTAGATGGGTCGTTCCGCCCCATCGGTCAAAAGCCGATGTTGCTTACCGAATCGGCCGGGAAGACTTCCGATGCGTGCATCGAGCGGGAGAAGAGAGCCTTCTTCTGCGCCGAAGCTTCTTCGGGCGAGTGGTAAGAAACTCCTATCTCTAAACGGAGTGTAGGTGGGAGAGGTTCATAGTGTATGGGCAAGACGGCGGGCAAATCCCGCCAGCTGTGGCAGATGCGATTATTCAATACGTCAATGCCGTCGAAAATGAATTGACGGTTGAAGTAGCAAGCGAGCAAGAACTTCTGGAAAACGGATTGCTTACCTATATCGGCGAAGAAATCGATGAAGCCTACCTTCAGCAATTAAAAACGATTCAACTCAATCCAGAAATAGTTGCGGAAGTAGCGAAAGATTTAAAAATTGTTTTTTCTCCTTTGCATGGCACAGCCAATAAGCTAGTCCGCGCTGGTTTAAAAGCATTTGGCTTTGAAAACGTGACGGTGGTAAAAGAACAAGAACTTCCAGACCCGAACTTTTCCACTGTTGCCTCGCCAAATCCGGAAGAGCATGCCGCGTTTGCATTAGCGATTCAATACGGTAAAAAAATCGATGCCGACATTTTAATGGCGACCGACCCGGATGCGGACCGGCTTGGTGTCGCGGTGAAAAATTTAGATGGCGAATATGTCGTGTTAACAGGCAACCAAATGGGTGCGTTAATGCTGGAATATTTATTATCCCAAAAGCAGGCAAAAGGAATCTTGCCGAAAAACGGCGTCGTTGTGAAAACGATCGTGACGTCCGAAATCGGCCGCGCGATTGCCGAGCATTATGGGTTGCCAACGATCAATACATTGACTGGGTTTAAATTTATCGGCGAGAAGATTAACGAGTTTGAACGAACAAGAGAATACACGTTCCAATTCGGGTATGAAGAAAGCTATGGCTATTTAATCCTCACATTTCGCACCCTAACAAGGTCAAAACAAAGGATTTTTTATTTAGTTTTTCAGAATAACTTTTTGACCAACACAACGAGCGATGGCAATCCTTTTTTTACCATCGCTGGTCGTTCCGTATGACGTTACACGTAAATGCTCTCATCCAGCCCCAACCCCTGCAGAATCCTTCGCTGATCAGGGGTAAGGGAGCGATCCAGTGAGCGTTGGATGCGCCCATCCGGCAGCTTGAACAGGACGACGTTCACATATTGAAACAGCTGAAAAATCGCCTGTCCCGTCGGCCGGGTCAGCTTGCGGCCTCCAGGACCCTTCAACGGGTGTTCTGGAGTAATAAACTGACGCACTCGGCGCTGAAAAACGCGGTAAATCGCCAAGGCCAACAGAAACAAATAGCCTAATACTGCGACCCGTTCTGGTTTTTTGACGTAAATCTCATCCGTGAAAAACGGATCTTTCAAAAAAGCGAAGTTCATTTCCACCGAGATCTGCCCTTTATATAGCTTCAAGATCTCTTGGGCATCCATGGGTTGGCCCTTCCATTCCTTCGGAACGGTCGTGACAAGGACAAACCGGGACGCTTTCCGTCTCGCCTGTTCCCACGCGTCTTGGTCGAATTCGACGTCAA
>NZ_SDLD01000087.1:0-4239 GCF_013096875.1 Geobacillus sp. DSP4a
TTGAATCACGTCCTCCTCCCCCTCCTATGAACCGATGGATTTTCTCTTCCGAAATAATTCACAAAAAATTTAGCACATTCTTTCAGAAAAGGGGAGAGGGCTTTCTGAAGGAATGTGCAAAAAAATGTCTCTTTTGTTCCGAAATAAAGTGATAATTTACAGCAAGACGATCGATACGTTTGATTTTACCGCGCAGCCTTCGGTGGATGAGCGCCGGATTCGAGAACTGCTTACGTTGTCCTTTATTGACCGGAAAGAAAATATCCTCTTTCTCGGTCCACCGGGGATTGGGAAGACACATCTGGCAATTTCGATTGGAATGGAGGCGATCGCAAGAGGATATAAAACGTATTTTATTACCGCTCACGATTTGGTCAATCAGTTAAGAAGAGCCGACCAGGAAGGAAAGTTGGAGAAAAAGCTTCGTGTCTTTGTGAAGCCAACCGTTCTCATTATTGATGAAATGGGGTATCTAAAACTGGACCCGAACAGCGCTCATTACTTATTTCAAGTGATCGCCCGGCGGTACGAGCATGCCCCGATTATCCTCACCTCCAACAAAAGCTTTGGGGAATGGGGAGAAATCGTGGGAGACTCGGTTTTGGCGACAGCGATGTTAGATCGATTACTGCATCATTCCATCATTTTCAACCTAAAGGGGGAAAGCTATCGATTACGGGAAAAGAGGCTCCAAGAAGAAAAACAGAAGGATCAATGAAAGGTCCTTCTGGGGAATTTTAAACCGGCGATTTTGGGGAAAAAATAATCGGCCTTGACACCGTGGAACGGGAGAAAACCTTTATTTCAATTTATATATATAGATTCATGATTAACTTCTCAAACTTGCTTACTCCATCGCCTTACGAATATGCTCTGGAATCATCACTACTTCTGTTGTGATCACAGGTTCGTTATATTCCTCATCAATACACTCATACCAGAACGCCAAATGTTTTTTATCAATTTCGTGTTCGGACTCTTCTACGGAAATCCCGCCTTCTCCCTGAACAGAGAACCAGTAAAGAAACTCTCCTTCCTCATTTCGCTCGCGGAAGATCGCTTCGACATGCATTTTTTCATCTTTGAGCGTCAACAGCACCTCGTTCATATGTGTGTTTAATAATTCCATCCATTCATCCACCCGCTTCGATTTTCCTTCCTTTACGCGAAATTTGCTTAATTCTACTTTCATCTCATGCTTCCACCTTTCTATTTATTGATGAGCTTCAAAATATAGAAAGAAAGCAGTATATCTTGTATGCCATGCCGAAAACGGTGGAGATAAGCGTCGCATAATAGTCATCAATGTGACCGTGCGCCACATGCCAGACAACTAACAGAAAAATGATATAGCATACTACATCGAGCAGCATCCCTTGCTTAGACGTTCGTTTTTCACCTTATCTTTCTACTCTATTTCGCTTCCTATCTATATAATTCCTTCTATAATTTTACACTTAACTATATAAATGCACCTTGAAAAGTTAACCTTTGCATCACGCTGCACACCCCAAGCGTCGAAGCACCTCTTCCGGTTGTTGATCTATATATTCCATAAACCGGGCAATGGCTTGGTCAATATCCATTTGATCTTTGTGAAACACATTGGCAATGGCCGCATCCTTGAGCCATTTCCACAAGCGTTCGATGGGATTCAGCTGTGGGGAATAAGGAGCTAAAAAGATCAAGTGAAACGATTCCCCTTCTTGGCGCAAGAAATCTCTCACCATTTTGGCATGGTGGATGCGGGCATTGTCGAGCACGAGCACGATCAGCTGGTCTGGATAACGGCTCTTCAAGATCTTTAAAAAATCCAAAAACGTCGTCGCATTCGCAGCGACTGCTCGATGAAGAACGGTGTCCCCATTGAGCACATTCACCGCCCCAAATACAGAAACGTGGGCATGATGGCCGCACGTAGGCACTTTCCATTTCACCTCACCGAACACGATTGTACGCACACGATTTTCTTTTCTCGAATCGTATTCGGTAAATAAAAAACAAGGGATTCCACTTACGTGAAACCCCTTGTCCCTAAAGCCTTTCTCCCTATTTTCGATGCCGATGGTGGGAGTCGAACCCACACGGGGGGCTACCCCACACGATTTTGAGTCGTGCGCGTCTGCCAATTCCGCCACATCGGCGCGACATGCATTATTTTATCACATTACTTCATGTCTGTCAACACTTTTTATATTCATTAGATGGAGGCGGCACCCGGATTCGAACCGGGGGTAAAGGTTTTGCAGACCTCTGCCTTACCACTTGGCTATGCCGCCTTGATCGAGAGCGGAAGACGGGACTCGAACCCGCGACCCCCACCTTGGCAAGGTGGTGTTCTACCACTGAACTACTTCCGCATCATTGGCTGGGGTAGCTGGATTCGAACCAACGCATCACGGAGTCAAAGTCCGTTGCCTTACCGCTTGGCTATACCCCAACGCTGTAAAAGTGAAGGGCGACTAGTGGGAATCGAACCCACGCATGCCAGAGCCACAATCTGGTGCGTTAACCACTTCGCCATAGTCGCCATAATGATAATCAAAAGGCAGGGGCAGTAGGAATCGAACCCACACCGGAGGTTTTGGAGACCTCTGTTCTACCATTAAACTATGCCCCTTCAATCATGGTGGAGGGGGACGGATTCGAACCGCCGAACCCAAAGGGAGCGGATTTACAGTCCGCCGCGTTTAGCCACTTCGCTACCCCTCCAAGGAATGGTGCCGACTGCAGGACTTGAACCCGCAACCTACTGATTACGATTCAGTTGCTCTACCAATTGAGCTAAGTCGGCATAAAACAAATACAAGAAGGTGGCTCATTGTTGTGCTCTGTGCCTCTTCCTCTACAAGCTGATTCGAGGAAGCAGGATGCGTCGAGGCAACTCGAAGCCGACTCGACGAAGCAAGTGCTCGTCTCTACCAATTGAGCTAAGTCGGCATAACTATGATATAAATCGCGGCTCATTGTTCATTTGTTGTGTCCCTTCCTCTACCAGCCAACTCGAAGAAGCTGGATGCGTCGGGACAACTTGCAGCCGATTCGATGAAGCGGATGCTCGTCTCTACCAATTGAGCTAAGTTGGCATACATATGATGCACATTATGTTATATGGTGGCTCGGGACGGAATCGAACCGCCGACACAAGGATTTTCAGTCCTTTGCTCTACCGACTGAGCTACCGAGCCATATTAAGTTTTACGTTACTTTGCTTGTACTGCACTGTGTCTCTTCTTCTGCAAGGTGATTCGAGGAAGCCAGATGCGTTGAGGCAACTCCGACTGAGCTGCTGAGCTGTCTCTTTTCATAATTTTGAAACAATGGCGGTCCCGACGGGACTCGAACCCGCGATCTCCTGCGTGACAGGCAGGCATGTTAACCACTACACTACGGGACCAATTTGGTTGCGGGGGCAGGATTTGAACCTGCGACCTTCGGGTTATGAGCCCGACGAGCTACCGGACTGCTCCACCCCGCGACGATAGGAAAGTAAATTAATTTGCACAATGTTCTTAGCGTTATTGTCCGTTGCCTCTTCCTCTACAAGCTGATTCAAAGATGCCAGATGCGTCGAGGCAACTCGAAGTGAATTCGATGAAGCAAAGGCTCGTCGCTCCACTCCACAACGATTAAAAATGGTGGAGGATGACGGGATCGAACCGCCGACCCCTTGCTTGTAAGGCAAGTGCTCTCCCAGCTGAGCTAATCCTCCACGAAGAAGTGACCCGTACGGGATTCGAACCCGTGTTACCGCCGTGAAAGGGCGGTGTCTTAACCACTTGACCAACGGGCCATGTTGATGAATCATGGCGGAGAGCAAGGGATTCGAACCCTTGAGGCGCTATTCACGCCTACACGATTTCCAATCGTGCTCCTTCGACCACTCGGACAGCTCTCCACGATGGCTCCGCAGGCAGGATTCGAACCTGCGACCAATCGGTTAACAGCCGATTGCTCTACCACTGAGCTACTGCGGAATGACATCACTTTAGACATTTATTATTATAATGATTCGCGTTGAGCTGTCAAGGACTTTTTTTCATTCCTTCAAAACTAGATAACCGTTTCGGGAAGAAGCCGGGGCGAACCGCTCGCCTCCGCTTTTCTTGGTTAAGCCCTCGATCGATTAGTATCCGTCAGCTCCACGTGTCGCCACGCTTCCACCTCGGACCTATCGACCTCGTCATCTTCGAGGGATCTTACCCGCCTGACGCGGTGGGAAATCTCATCTTGAGGGGG
>NZ_SDLD01000088.1:0-4066 GCF_013096875.1 Geobacillus sp. DSP4a
GAGGATTTATCTCGTTTTCAAACATGAAAGTGGTGCAGGGAATCATCAAAAAAAGGGATGTATGGATCATATATCCATAGAACTAACACCAAAATCAAAGTTGATTTCCAACCATCACGGATTCAGGTGCTCATCTACAGTTAAAATTTTTTACAAATCATCTCTTTCTATTGCATAATTTTACCCATTCAACTAAAATAGATAATGCAACCGGTTGCATTGAAGTTGATGAATTTGTTTGAAAATCACACAAGAAAATGTATTCACTTTCAACTAACCCCCTACCATTTAGAAGGGAGAGAGAAAAAATGAAAAAAATGAAATTGACATCATTCGATTTTTGGCAAAAGTTCGGGAAAGCATTGATGGTCGTTGTTGCTGTCATGCCTGCAGCCGGTTTGATGATTTCATTAGGAAAATTAATTGGCATGATGAGCGGAGATGTTTCATTCGTGCAATCGATTGCACGGATTATGGAGGATATCGGTTGGGCGATCATTGTCAATCTCCATATTTTATTTGCGGTCGCAATCGGGGGCTCTTGGGCAAAAGAGCGTGCAGGCGGAGCTTTTGCGGCACTTATTGCATTTATTTTAATTAACCGTATCACAGGAGCGATTTTTGGCGTCAATAATGCCATGTTGCAAGACCCAGAAGCAACTGTCGTCACCATTACTGGAAGCAAACTAATTGTTAAAGATTACTTTATCTCTGTTCTCGGAGCTCCGGCATTAAACATGGGGGTTTTTGTAGGAATCATTTCAGGATTTTTAGGAGCTTCCTTATATAATAAATATTATAACTTTGATCGTCTTCCAAAATCTCTTAATTTCTTTAATGGGAAAAGATTTGTTCCATTTGTTGTGATCGCTGGTTCAGTTATCACAGCGCTTATTTTATCGATCGTATGGCCGTCTGTTCAAAGCTTATTAAACGGATTTGGACGTTGGATCGCTACGTCTAAAGATACAGCGCCAATCATTGCACCTTTTATTTTCGGTACGTTGGAGCGTCTCTTATTGCCATTTGGCTTACATCATATGTTAACAGTGCCAGTGAACTATACAGAGCTCGGTGGAACCTATACGATTTTAACCGGTTCAAAAGCAGGACAAATCGTTGCTGGTCAAGATCCTTTATGGCTTGCATGGATCACCGATTTAAACAACCTGTTAGCTTCTGGAGACACAAAAACATACCATCATTTGCTTGAAACCGTTCATCCAGCACGATTTAAAGTTGGACAAGTGATTACATCGACCGCTTCTCTCATCGGTGTTGCATTAGCTATGTATATCAATGTTGATAAAGACAAGCGCGAAAAATATAAATCCATGTTTTTCTCTGCAGCATTAGCCGTATTTTTGACAGGCGTGACAGAACCGATCGAATTCATGTTTATGTTTGTCGCACCCGTTTTATATATTGTGTATGCGATTACAACTGGTTTAGCGTTTGCCCTTGCCGATCTAATCCATTTACGTATTCACGCATTTGGCTTTATTGAATTTTTAACAAGAACACCAATGATCATTAAAGCAGGACTTGTAAAAGATTTGGTGAACTTCGCTATTTCTTGCCTTGCATTTTTCGGCATCAACTTTGTTGTATTCAATGCACTGATTAAAAAACTGAACTTGCCAACACCGGGTCGAAACGGAAACTATATAGAAGCAGAAGAGCCAGCTCAATCTCAATCAAAAAATACAACCAATGACGATTCTTTAGCCGCTCATATTATTGAATTACTCGGCGGCAAAGATAACATTGAGGATGTCGATGCGTGCATGACACGTTTACGTGTAACGGTAAAAGATATTCATAAAGTGGCTTCTGAACAAGAGTGGAAAACAGCAGGAGCACTCGGATTAATTTTAAAAGATAAAGGCGTTCAAGCCATTTATGGACCAAAAGCAGATGTTTTAAAATCCAATATTCAAGATCTTTTAGGGGTTTAAGCCATGAAATTACTAACATTAAATTGCCACTCATGGCAAGAGGAAAATCAATTACAAAAAATTAAGTATTTAGCTGAAATCATAAACGAAAAAAAATACGATGTCATCGCTTTGCAAGAAGTAAGCCAATCGATTGAAGCTCCATACATCTATGAAAACATAAAAGAAGATAACTTTGCATTCATTTTATTAAAAAATCTTGAGCAACTCGGTTGTCGTGATTATTCTCTCGTTTGGGATTTTGCTCATATCGGCTATGAGAAATATGAAGAAGGATTAGCCATTTTAACAAAACATCCTATTATAAAGAAACATTCTTTCTATGTTTCTAAAAATCAGAATCCTTTATTTTGGAAAACTCGTAAAATCGTTGGGGCAACCATTCGTTGGCATGGACGCCCTCTCTCGTTTTATTCTTGTCATCTTGGTTGGTGGCATGATGAAGAAGAACCTTTCGGCGATCAGTTTGATACACTTCTTAAAAAAATTGAATATGAAGACGCTTTCTTCCTCATGGGCGATTTTAATAACGACGCCCACATTCGTGGAGAGGGCTATGATTACATGATGAGTAGAGGGCTTTATGACACATACGTACTAGCAAAAGAGAAGGATAGCGGTACTACGGTTCAAGGGAAAATTGATGGTTGGAATGAAAACGAAAAAAACTTACGCATTGATTTGATTCTATCAAACAAGCTTTTACACGTAAAATACTCTAAAACCATTTTTAACGGCCAAAATGGCCATGTCATTTCTGACCATTTCGGAGTAGAGGTAGAAATTGAAGACGGACTCGCCTAGTTGTGTCCGTCTTTTTCTTTTTCTTTTACAAGATCGACGAGCTTTGCACCCGTCATCTTCTGCAAATCATCGACGCACAGTTCGATTTGCATGCCAATCTTTCCTGCACTGACAATGATTTTTTTAAGTTGAAGAGCCGTTTCATCAATAAACGTGGCATATTGCTTCTTCATTCCAATCGGTGAACATCCGCCGCGAACATAGCCTGTGTGCTTTTCAATCTCATGAACAGGAAGAAGCTCTACTTTTTTCTCTTGTGCCGCTTTCGCTGCTTTTTTCAAATCAAGTTCCGCCTCTACAGGAATGACAAATACGTAAATCGTTCCGCTGCTTCCTTTTGTCACTAACGTTTTATAGACGGTTTTTGGGTCTTTTCCGATTTTTTTCGCTACGGATACCCCATCGATTTTTCCATCGTTGTTTTCATATGTCCACACATCATATAAGATGCCTTCTCGGTCTAATAGACGCATCGCGTTCGTTTTTGCTTGTTTCATCTCATTTCCCCTACCTATTAAGTAGCTTCATGTTTAGTTTACCTTGAACCGCTTTTCTTAACAACTTTTACGGACCAAGGGAAGCGAAGAAGTCTTTGATCATGATAAAAAAGGACATCCCCGCGGGACATCCCTGTTTCTTCATTCAACCCCTTTATACGCTTGGCGATAAATGTCGGCAAGGTCGCTGACTAATGGTAATTTTGGGTTGGCTGTTGTACATTGATCTTCAAAAGCTAGTTCAGCAAGTTGTTCGACTTTGCTTTCAAACTCTTCTTTGCTGACGCCTGTTTCCGCGTTAAGCCATTAAAGTCGGTATTTGGATGTTCATAGAACAGCCACATCGCTTTCGCCGCGTCCATCGCCGAACCACCGCCGAGCGCGATGATGACGTCTGGCTGGAACGCATGCATCATGTCGGCACCTTTCATCACTGTTTCAATTGATGGATCTGGTTCAACTTCTGAGAAAATTTCGCAATGCACATAATCTGGACGTTTACGCAAATAGTATAACACTTTATCGACATAGCCGAGCTTCACCATACCTGGGTCTGTAACGATAAAGGCACGTGAGATGTTTGGCATTTTCGCTAAATATTGTGTCGCATGTTTTTCAAAATAAATTTTTGGTGGAACTTTAAACCATTGCATGTTTACATTCCTTCTCGCTAATTTTTTGGGTCTTCACCATTTTCTGTGATTTTCACTCAATCCCAGAAACATGTTAGCTGGATGAAATAGGTTCATCAGTCAGGATCCTTCTTCCGCATACAGACCACGAAGTTGGTAGAATGGAAACAGTCAA
>NZ_SDLD01000089.1:0-3602 GCF_013096875.1 Geobacillus sp. DSP4a
GCGTACCCAGTCAATGTAAGATATACACATATTTAAGAAATAATGTTAGAAACTTTGTCGAAAAATATTTTTTTGACACCCCTGAAACGGCTACAACCGTTGATATATCAACATTTATAGAGGGAGGTAATACCCTATGTTTGTTTTTTTATCTTCTCTTCGATGTGCTTGTAATCAATAATACGAATTTTGTCAAAATCGATTTCAAGTGTTATTATATCAATTCCGTAAGGAGGGTTGTGAGCCCCTTTAAATGTTTCTACACGAATTTTGAGTAAGAATTTATAACGACTCCCGGGTTCTAAATTTTTAATCTCTAATATTTTAGGCTTCCACCACTGAATTCCAGACGGTTTTCCATAATAATCCTGTACTGCTTTGGTTATATAAGGCGTTAAGAAGTAAATTGAAAGGTCCTCTAAATCATTTTTATTAACCACTAATGCAGTTGTTGACTCTGTTTCATAAATTTTTGATTTGGCGACAATTTTAGTCCCGACACCATACATTCCGAATAATATTATCAAAAAGAGGGACATTACTCCTATAAGTTTCCTGTTCATATTTGAATTCCTCCTTTTATTATCGTGATCAAACTATATTTTGCAGATATTAAGTCAAAATAATTCATGAAATTTCCGATTAAAATGGTTTATTTTATGGGCGGAGGGCTTGTTCAAATTATAATGGTAGTGATGAGTGGCTATTGCTAATGGCGACCATACATGGCATTTCTGGGGCTCTACTCTTGTAATTCAATTACGGGAGTTTGGTAAACCATGAAATCACATTGGTAGGGTCTGAAAAATACACTGAAGTATATTCAAGTCTTTACTATAATTCAACCTTTGTAATTAGATGGGCGGAAAATATTATGAGCTCGGCTATATTGGGATCATATGTTGGATGTTCCAAATTAAGGAACAAACATATGGTTCTGTAAGTAGTTGGCAAACGCTACTCAAAACGAACGATAGGTTTGATATCAACGCAAACGGCAGGTGTCGGAACTCTATTCGAAATTAATGATCTGTTATTAACAATTTTCAACACACGAGTGTTGATTATCCAAAATTAGACATACGCCTTCCATAAATTTGGGCATACTCAAACAAAGCAGCGGCCATCCCGGATTTCCAATCGAGAGGAAGCTGCCCAGAGAAAAAACGGCGAACAAACGAAATGAAGGAAAGAGAGACGTTCGTCCGTTTTTTGGTTTGATCATACAGCCATCGCAGCAACACATACGCGATGAACGCCCCAAACAGCTGATTGTATACCGCATTTTCCGTCGTGCCAAACAAGATCGGGACATTCAGATATTGCTTCACCCAACGGAAAAAGACTTCAACGGTCCAACGTTGTTGGTACATGTCGGCAATGGTTTCCGCAGACGCATGGAAGAGGTTCGTCACGACCCGAATGTCGCGGCCATTTGCATCTCGAAAGATCACTACCCGGTGACGCTTGGTCGATCGGCATTGTTTCGTCCCCAACTGGCACGTGAAGTCGGCTTGAACCGATGAGGATGTGCTGGAAAGGCGTTTCAAGCTTTTTTTCTGATGAAGTTCGATGTTGTCCTTCATCCGAATGACAAAGAACTGATGCTGCTCTACAAATCGATCGAGGCGTTCGATTTTGAAATACGCCCGGTCTTCCACGAGCACTTGTTGAGCGTTCGTCAACTGTTCTCCCACTGGGCCATCGTGACGCAGTCCGGTCGTTTCCACCACGTCTGCCGGCAGCGAGGATTCCGGCGAATACGCGACGTGCAGCTTCACTCCGGCGCGTTCGCCGTGATACGGAGCCCATGGGAGGTGGTTTTTCCCGACCGTGACCGTCGTCGAATCCACCACCCGAAGCGGTTTGGGAAACCGAAGCGAACGGCGGGTTTGGCGGTTGCACTTGGAAATGATCAACGCCAACAAGCGTTTCATGATGTCATAGGGAACTTCTTTCGCTTTCTTGGATACTGTGGAATAATGGAATCGCGGCAATCCATACAGAGGCCCCACATCGGCTCCATGGCGAAAGCTTTTCCATTGATGCATGGCGGCCAGCAGGAAGAAGTGAATCAACTCGCGCAACGGAAAGGTTCGAGACGAATCACGATCCCCAACCGCTTCGGCAATCCGTTGAATCTCTTCATCCGAAACAAGTTTTTGCATCAAATTCGGGAGTGTGGTATGCTTGTTCATAGAGAGCACCTCCTGGGTTTGTTTGTGTCGTTACTCACATTCTACAGGAAAGGTGCTCTTTTTTCTATACCCTTTGGATTTTATTGGATAATCAACACGCCTGACATTATTTCAATTTTAACATTATACATTTTTTAATAATTTACTGGCTATTTCAATAAACTCTTTACCATCTTCGTATGGAAAATATCGCATACTATTTTCATGCACTAGTTCCTCTATTTTTTTCCATGTCTCAATATCTTTATTATTATATATTTGTTCTAACTTTTGAATTTCCTGTTTCAGCGCCTTTGGTACCCATTTAGGTTCTTCATTAAGAAACTCTAAAAATTTATCTTCTAATCTTGCGTCGAAAAAAGTCTGATTATAATATGAATCAAAAAAATACTGGAGGGTTTCAAACTCTTTTCTTATATCCATCTCTTACACCTCTTATTACTTATTTATATTTAGGGTAACTAGTTACAATAATAAATCCATATTGAGATTTAGAATCCTTTTTCAACTGAATAAATGCCGTATCCAAGTTAGTTTTTAATGCTGTTCCTCCACTTTTATACCCTTTTCCAATAGCATAACCCATTTCATGATTTAAATTAAGTGTATTTTTAGAGTTGGAATCTAATAACCACTCTGATATTTTAGTTGCATTCTGAGATAATGCACTTTTTATCACTTTAATTGCGGTACTTTGATTAGTGTAAGATGTAACATCTACTTTTTGTTGTGCTGCTCTTTTAACCATTTCTGAATCAGATAATGATATATGTTTTGATATAGTATGTCCTCCTACTTTTTCTGAGTATAATAAAAGATCTGGTACACTAATCTCCCTAATATTTTTTGATATATGACTTATTACAGCATCATCAATTTTATCTGTTCCTTTTCTTACCGTCGATTTGATTACATCGACTGCTTTCCCAATATTTTTTAAGTCTTTTAAGTCTCCAATAACAGGTATGAATGCAAATAATGCTAATCCAACTTCTTTAGCAGTAGCATTAGGATTAAATAAAGTATTGACGTAACTATTCAGCCACATCATAAAGTGAGCTGAATATTTTCTTCTTTCCTTGTCTATGATGTGAATACTGATAGACAAGGAGGTGAATCACATGTTGACGGTACAACAAGCTGTATTTACAGTTGAGAGCTTAATCGGCAAAGTCCAACAACAAAAGCAGCTCATTACTCACCAGCAACAAGTCATTGAGCAACTGTTGAAAGAAAACAAACAGCTACGCAAAGAAAATGAACAACTGAAGTACCGTGTTCAAGAGCTGGAAGCACGCACGAAAAAAAACAGCTCCAATAGCCATTTGCCCCCATCTTCTGACCGTTTTGAGAAAAAGCGTTCCTCCCGCGAGCCGTCTGGCAAAAAGCCTGGTGGGCAAGAGG